>NZ_JACVTS010000012.1:0-188647 GCF_016624545.1 Erwinia sp. S38
GAACGGCCATCTTTAACTGTGGGCAGTTACACAGAATTATTTACAGGCTCCTAAACCGTAATCGCCGGCTCGGACAAACGCCGAACCTGATACTGCTTCACCAGCCGCTTAATAATCAGCGTCCCTACCAAACCACATACCGCAGCAACACTCAGCCATACCCCCGGCATCGCCTTATCACCGGTAGCGTGAATCAGATAGCTGCACACCGCTGGCGTAAAACCGCCAAACAGCGCGGTCGCCAGACTGTAGGCCAGCGAAAACCCGGTTGCACGCACCTCGGCAGGCATCACCTCCGCCAGATACACCACCATCGCACCGTTATAACTGCCGTAAAGGAACGACAGCCACAGCTCCGCCTCCAGCAGATGGGCAAAACTCGGCGAACCAACCAGCCAGTGCAGCACCGGCCACGCAGTCAAAATCATCAACACGGTAAACAGCAACAGCAGCGGACGGCGGCCAAATCGATCGGATGCGGCACCCATCAACGGCAGCCAGAACAGATTGGAAACGCCGATGCACAGCGTCACCAGAAAACTCTGCTTATCGCTCATCATCAACACCGTCTTGCCAAACGTCGGCGTAAAAGCTGTGATCATATAAAACATCACGGTGGTGGTGACCACCATCAGCATACCCGCCAGCACCAGCGCCCAGTTGCGTGCCACCGAGCGGGTAATCTGCCCCATGGTGGGATGATGTTTACGCTGGCTGAAGGCTTCCGTCTCCTCCAGCGCACGGCGTATCCAGAACAGGAATGGCACGATCATGCAGCCAATCACAAACGGAATACGCCAGCCCCACTCGGTGACCTGGCCTTTATCCAGCAGATGATTCAGCCCCAGCCCCAGTAGCGCCGCGAAGATCACCGCAATCTGCTGGCTGCCGGACTGCCAGCTGACGTAGAACCCCTTTTTACCCTTTGGCGCAATCTCGGAGAGATACACCGACACGCCGCCCAACTCAACGCCGGCAGAGAATCCTTGCAGCAGTCGCCCCAACAGGATCAGCACCGGTGCTGCCATGCCCAGCGTGGCATAACCCGGCGTCAGCGCGATGGTCAGCGTGCCGATAGCCATCAGCCCCAACGTCAGCAGCAGCCCTTTACGGCGGCCCTGAAGGTCGATGTAGGAACCGAGAATAATCGCCCCCAGCGGGCGCATCAGGAACCCGGCACCGAAGGTCATCAGTGTCAGCATCAGTGAAGCGAAGGGGTCGTCGCCGGGGAAGAAGGTTTTGGCAATGGCGGTGGCGTAGTAGCCAAACACCATAAAATCGTACATTTCGAGGAAGTTACCGCTGGTAACGTTGAAGATCGTTCTGGCACCGCCCTGCTGCGATGAGGTGCTGACTGTCTCAGGGGTCATAGGGACATCCTTATT
Source organism: Erwinia sp. S38 (assembly GCF_016624545.1). Lineage (NCBI taxonomy): Bacteria > Pseudomonadati > Pseudomonadota > Gammaproteobacteria > Enterobacterales > Erwiniaceae > Erwinia > Erwinia sp. S38. The sequence goes on from NZ_JACVTS010000012.1 coordinate 1,386, forward strand.
GTGGTTTCCCCCCGTTTTAGCCTGCCGGTAACGGTATTAATGTGATACACATCACCGTTACCGGGCACAGGATATTTACTTTGGTAACAAATAATTAACAATGCACATATTGATTAAAATCCGCACATTATTTTAAAACGACACATCCACCGACACCGAATCCAGATAGCTCCCCGCCGGCGGTGGCGTCTGGGTACTGATAATCAGCGCGCGATAGTTGAAGGTTTTGGTTAAACCATCGGTACTGGTCGAGCTGGCCGTACTGCTGTCAACGCGATCGGTACCGGTCGGCCCCCAATAGGTAGTACCGGTGGTTCCTTTATAAATCTGGTAGGCCAGCCGGTTACTGCCGGAGATCATATATCGCTGGTTGCCCACTGGATTACCGCCGTTGGTAATGCCGACGGTGTAGGTACTGCCTTTGGTGCAGATCACGTTCAGCGACTGGCTAACCGTCTGGAAGTTGGCGGGCAGCGGTGCGCTGCCGAAGTCAATGCCCGGCGCGGTGATGGTGGTGCAATCGCGCGTGACGGTCATATTCAGGGTGATCGGTAGAGATAAGGTGCCCTGCTGGCGGTTACCCAACAGACAGAGGTTGCCAATGCCAATAGCGGTACAGATGTCATAGGTAAATGTCACCGTCAGTACCACGGTATAGTTACCTGCCGCCACCACCGCGCCGGGCATCTGGCGCACATACAGCGGGATCGGAAAGCGATACCCATTCAACAACCCGGCGAGGTCCAGCAGGGTGCTGCGGGGAATAATCACCCCCGCGCCGCCCAGCGTAGCCACCGATGTGCAGTTGGGGTCGGTACACACCTGCAGCGGTATACGATCGGTACCCAGCCCAAGCGCCGCCTGCGTTGTGCTGGAGCTGAAAGTCGCAGTCGTCAGTCTGACGGTGATATTGTCGTTGCCCAGTAATGTTAATACCCCGGCGCCACAGTCTACGGTGTAGGTGCCATTCAGCGTGGTTTGCGCGGTGGTGACCGCAAACGAGGTCATGGTACCAAAGCTGGCCGTCGCACTGGTCGGGCTAAGCGTACAGGCGGCCTGCGCCAGCCATGACCCGCTCATCAGCAGGAAAAAGGTCAGGGATAAAAATACTCTTTTCATGGCGTTGTTCCTGAAGGGGACGACAGCGGACAGACCAGCGGACCGTAGGTCACCAGCGTATCAGGCAGTTCTTTCGGCAGCGTCAGCTCCGTCTCGCAGGTGCGCCCGTCCGGCGTGCGTGCACGAATCGGATTACGCTGTTCGAGGTTATCCATCCATACGATGCCATCCCAGCCCACCACTTCGGCCGGTGGAGCGGTGCGCGTAATCGCGGTGCCCACCGGCAGCGGCTGGCCGTGTTGGTCGTTGATAATGACGCTGGCGGCGCGCAGCGGTTTGATTTCCATATCCAGCAGATAGCCACTCTGGCGCTTCACCGAAACGCGTTTCTCCACGTCCTCGGTACCCAGATTAGCCGGCAGGTCGAGCGTATCGATATCATATTTAGCGGCATAGTTTGAGGTCACGCGCGGTACCAGGAGGTAGCCTTTACTGTTGGTCTGGCCCTGCAGCTGGTTCTCAAAGCGCACGCCGACATTCGGGTAGCCCGTTTTGACCAGTACGAAGGAGTCGGTCACCTGATTGGCGGCAAATAGCTGGCTGTCCATCAGCACCAGCGAGCCGTTAACCTGGCCCCATTTGGTCATGTAATCACCGTCACCGTAGAAGCCGCCGGAGGTTTCCACCTGTTGATTACGCCAGCGCAGGCTGCCCTGCCGGTAGTCTCCGCCGCTGCTCTGATTCGCCCAGGAAGCATCCCAGGCAAAACCGCCGTCGCTAGGCATGGAGCGGGAGACAAACAGCCGCTGGGAATTTTTACCCTGTGCATCACGCTCTACGCTGGCTCCGCCGCTTATCAGGGTACTGAAAGGCATGCTGAACGAAATGGCACCCGCCCAGTTATTGTCCAGGTTATCCCTGCTGGCAGAGACATAAATGCTGCTGCCTCCCCACAGGCCGCGGCTCCAGGTCAGGTTGAGCAGCCGGGTGCGCTCACCGTTGCCGCTGGTGATATCGATTAGCGCGGCGCCCAGACTGCCGTACCGATCCAGCGACAGACTGGCACTGTACTGTGCGCTGCGGCGGCTCAGCGTGTAGTAGTCCGGTTCGGCGTTGTTCAACGTCTCGGCATTCTTGCGGTCACCGTACAGTGCGAGGTTGCCATAGCCGCTGGAGCGCAGCATTTGCTGCACGCCCACGGAGAACCGGCTTGTGCTGTACTGATAGCCCCAGCTGTACTGATTGCCGCTTTGCCCCATCATCTGGCTCTGGCTGACGGAACCGTTGACCACGCCCAGCGCACCAATCCGCAGCTGACCGCCGCCGCCAAGCTGCGCGAGTGACTCGGCCGCTTCGCCGTGGCTCTCCAGAGTTAGCCAGTCGGTTAACCCATAGCGGTATGACCCGCTGGCGGTCAGCGGGCCGTAATCAAAGTTCTTCAGGCCGTAGTTCTCACGCAGTGCCCCGGAAGAAACCGCAAAGTCCGACAGGCCGCTCTGCAGGAGGTTACTGGCGACGTAAAACGGCAGGGTAGTGGTCACCTGGCGTCCCTGGGCATCGGTGGTCACCACCACCGCGCTGCCCGCACCGTTCACGAACGGCAGATTGGTCATCGACCAGGGACCGGGCTGCACGCTGTTAGTGCTGGTACGGTAGCCGTTCACAAACAAATCGACGGTGGACGGCACGGCCGCCTGGCCCGAGAACGTGGGCAGGGGATAGGTTATCAGGTCGGGGCGCAGTGAGAAATCGCGGGCCAGCTGAATGCCGCCGACGCGAACGCTGCTGCTCCATGGCAGGGAATCGGTGATCAGATCGCCCACCCGCAGGGTCAGCGCATTATCTTCATTTTGATTCGACCACCAGGTGTCATAGCGGGTATAACCATCGCCCAGATCGGCGTCGCCGGACAGCTGGCGTTGCACGATCCCGCTGTTGGAAAACTGTCCCCAGTTGCCAAACAGGCGTAGATCGTTCCAGGCTGAAATACGGCTGCCGCCGCCGTTGGTCTGGCTGCCGTAAACATTGTAGTTAAACAGCGCGCCTGAGCTGCTGCGGCCGTCATAGCGGGGGCCGTTATGGGTGGCTTTACCGAACGTCTGCTGCGGCAGCCATTCCGGCGGCACAGTCAGCTGCAGCCGCTGACCCCGGCGGTCATACTCGGCCTTAACGTTTTCCATCGCCGAGACGTCCATCATCGTTGAGTTAATCTTCGAACTGGGAATACCCACCTTCAGTAAATCTGCCGCGCGCATGACATAGTGATCGCCCTGGAACTGAACGCTGACCACCTCACCGGTATCATAGCCGTTTAACTCCAGCCCCAGCATCCAGCTTTGCGCCTCGCCCGTAGTGGCCTGCACCGCCGGCGGCGGCAGTGAATTCCACGTTTCGGCAACGACGGACAGCGGCAGGAGGCAGCCGTTCAGGCAGAGAATAGCCAGCTTCAGGGGAGTTGACGCCACAAAGTCAATCCTCATCGATTAGCGGGAACTGCGGCCGCGCCAGACGGTTTTATCACTCAATTGCGCACTCAGTTCGGCATTCGCCGTGGCCGGGAAACTGAGGGGGAAAGTATTACTGGAGTGCGGTAAAACGTAGCCGAGCAGGCTGTCGGACACAGTGCGACCGCCGAGCGAGACGTGGCTCAGGCGCGCGTGCCCGTTACCCTGGTTGGTAATTTCCAGCGCCTGATGGCCATCTTTGTTCACCAACTGCCAGGCCAGCTGCGGCTTATTGCTGGCCGCGCTGGCGCCGTTACCGTAGACGAAAAGCGGCACGGTATAGCGCATCTGGAAATTCAGCCCGGCCTGGTTTGGCGCCGTATTTTGCGCCTGGGGCGACGGGATTTCGTCGATCAAAATTCGGAACGCCGTTTCTTCACCGGCCGGGATCGGGGTCTGTTTCACCAGGCGGATCAGCTGTTTTTTTCCCGGTTCGATGCGCACCATCGGCGGGCTGGCCAGCACCTGCTGCTGCGTTTGATACTGATCCTGGCCGTTCTTCTGCTGCCAGAGGAACACGCGAACCTGCATCAGCGTGGTGTTATCTCCCCGGTTTTCCATCCACAGCTCGGTGGCTTTCTCATCGCTCGCAATTTTCGGGTCGATCGGCCACAGCAGTACCGAGTTTGCCGCCCAGGTATTCAATGTTGTTAAAGACGCTAAAAGCAGGAAGCCAGAGCCGATGATGTGCGCGCGTTTCATAATAAGTGGTTCCTTTTTTAAATATAAATCACCAGCTTAACGTTACCGTCAGCGTATCGGTGTAGGTGCCAGCCCGGTTAACCCTCGGGATCTGCGCCAGGCCATAAATCGGCAACGTAATATTGTTAGCATTGCTATAAGTGACGGCCAGAACCGTATTCAGTGGGATCGCCGTGGTGTGTGCGGCATTGGTAAACAGGCCGTAAGACACAATGTCGGTATTATTCGCGATCTTCATATTACGGCTGCTGTTGGCGTAGTTAAGCCCGCCGTTAATACTCATATACAGCGTGGTGCCCGGCGTGCAGGCCAGGGTGATGGTAGTATTGTTGGCAAAAACGGCGTTAGCCGTGGTGGCGGCAGAATTGATACCGGGCAACGTACCGAAATTTAGCGTACCTATTGCCCCTGGGTTAGTACCGGAAACCACGCAGCCATTAACGATACTGGCTTTCACCTCCACGGGGGCGGGGGCCGGCATTGACCACCCGCTGCTGCTGAACAGCAGCAGCGGAGTGAGTAAGTGCCAGTAACACAAAACTGACTTGATGCGGTCCGGCACCATACTTTATTTTCCAGTTATCAGTAGTTTACGGCCACGTTAATCGTATCGACATAAACTCCGACGGGGACGAGGGTGCTGTTACCGCCGGCGATTTTCCCGAAGATGGTGTAGTTATCGCCGTAGGTCTGATCGGCAGTACCCAGCGGGGTTACGGTGGTGTTATTCACAATCGGCGTGGTGGATGCTGCTGAAGGGTAAAGACCGTAAGCCACGCCGCGCGTTGGGTCGCTGGCACGAATCAGATAGCGCGCGCCGGTCGCGGGTGCGGTGCCGAACACGGTGGTGGGCGCCGTGTTAGTACTGCCGGTGATTTGCAGATTGTAGTCTTCACCGGCGGTACAGCGGACGAAAATACCCGCCCCCTGCGAACCGGTGACCGCCGCCTGCAGAGCCCCGAAGGTGGCGACCTGACTACCAAAGTTCAGCGTACCGAAGTTGGCGTTGGTGAGGGCCGGTTGTCCGTTGACCAGACAGCCGGCGGTTAAGGTCAGTGTTGCAGCGATGGTCCCGGTGGTTGCAGCAATCCCCGAGGTGGCCACACCCATAGTCAGACCACAGCCCAGCAGAAAAAGCTTTATTTTCATAACCATTCCTTAATGATTAGAGTGAGTAAAGAACTTTTTCGCCTGATGAAAAACCGCGTCAGTCACGCTAAACGCAGCAAGGATAATGGAAAAATAACGAAACTATGACTGAAGCGGACTTCGGTCATATTATGTTACCTGTCTTAACAGGTTAAATTATTTGAATTAACTATAGGCAGCGGATATCGCGCTGTGAAGCGCGTGCAAGAAAAAAAAATTAAATTATGGCGATGAAAGTCATCAATTAAAGTCCTGCTCCGGGTCGACGGATAGGAAACATTTTCAAGAATATTCTTACCCTGAACTAGGCGAAATTTTGAGGTGATGCTATTTTCACTCTGATGGAGAGGAAGATTAATAAACTTTATAAATTATAGGGATATTCTGCATGGTTAAATCAGCCTCTTTAATTATTTTCATCCCGTAGCGGCGGCTGGCTCCCAAAATCGATTCGGGTCAGTTCAGCTGAGACGGGGAGATTCACGCCCTGACACACAGATCCCGAGATCGTCACATGTTAATGAGTTCCTACAACCAGCTGCTGGTTATCATCTCGTTTATCGTCGCATTCCTTGCCTCCTATACTGCACTGGATATGTCCGGGCGGGTCGCGACCGCCAGCGGTAAAGCTGCCCGACTTTGGCTGTTCGGCGGTGGGTTCGCCATGGGCATTGGCATCTGGTCAATGCACTTTATCGGCATGCTGGCGATGAGCCTGCCGATGGTGATGAGTTATGACGCCACGCTGACTATTGTGTCGATGGTGATTGCCGTTGCGGCATCGATCTTCGCGCTGTGGACGGTTTGCTACGGTGAACTGCCCTGGTATCGGCTGAGTGTAGGCGCGGTGATCATGGGCAGCGGCGTAGTCGCGATGCACTACACCGGCATGGCGGCGCTGATGGTACAGCCGGGCATCGTCTGGCACTGGGGCTGGGTTGCGCTGTCGGTGTTGATTGCGCTGGTGGCTTCCGGGGCCGCGCTGTGGCTGGCCTTCCATCTTCGCCAGGGGACCAGCCATTTAACCCTGATGCGCAGCGGTGCGTCGCTGATTATGGGCATTGCCATTGCCGGCATGCACTACACCGGTATGGCAGCAGCCAGCTTCCCGATGGACAGCCACGCGACGCACATGGGGGTCAACAGCAACTGGCTGGCGGTGCTGGTGGTGGTGGTCACGCTGTCGATCCTCGGCATTACCCTGCTGATATCCATGCTGGATGCCCGCCTGCAGGCAAGGACTTCGCTACTGGCAACCTCGCTGGCGGAAGCCAACCGCGAGCTGGCCCAGCTGGCGCTGCACGATAACCTTACGCGCCTGCCTAACCGCATTCTGCTGGAAGACCGGCTCGATCAGGCGATCAACAAAGCCACGCGGGAAAACTCGAAGTTTGCCCTGATGTTTATGGATCTGGACGGTTTCAAGGGCGTTAACGATGCCTTCGGCCACCATATCGGTGACAGCCTGCTGATCGCCGTTACCGAACGAATGAAATCGCTGTTGCTGGGGCACCACACGCTGGCGCGTCTGGGTGGCGATGAGTTTGTACTGCTGATGGAGATTGAAGACCCCAACGATGCGGCGGTGGTCGCCGGTGCGCTGGTGAAAAGCATCGAGCAGCCGTTTGATATTTCCCGCTACGAGCTACAGGTCTCGCTCAGTATCGGCGTCGCCGTCTTCCCGGGGGACGGGGTTGATGAGCGGGAACTGATGTTTAACGCCGATGCGGCGATGTATTACACCAAGAACAAGGGACGTAACGGCTTCAGTTTCTTCCAGCCCTCAATGAACATCATCGCGCAGAACCAGCGCCAGCTGATCAATGATCTGTGGATGGCGCAGGACAACGGCGAGCTGCGCCTGTTCTATCAGCCAAAATTCCGTGCGCCGGACGGCCCGATCGTCGGCTTTGAGGCGCTGCTGCGCTGGCAGCACCCGCAGCGTGGCCTGCTGACGCCGGACGTTTTCCTGCCGCTGGCGGAAAAAACCGGGCTGATTATTAGCATTGGTAACTGGGTAATCAACGAAGCCTGTCGGCAGCTTCGCGTCTGGCACTTACAGGGCAACACCCGCTGGTCGGTGGCGGTTAACCTTTCGGCGCTACAGTTTGAACAAACCGGACTGGTGGAAACGGTGATTAAAGCGCTGTCGACCCATCAGATCCCGGCGGAGCTGCTGACGCTGGAGGTGACGGAAACCACGGCGATGCGCGATCCGGACGAAAGCATCCGCATTCTCACCCAACTGACCGAGCTGGGCGTGAAGGCATCGATTGATGATTTCGGCACCGGCTACTCCAGCCTGCTGTACCTTAAACGGCTTCCGGCCAGCGAGCTGAAAATCGACCGCGCCTTTGTGAAAGAGCTGCAGGAACAGACCGAAGATGCCACCATTGTTTCTGCCATTGTTTCTGCCATTGTGGCGCTGGCGCAAACTCTGAACCTGAAGGTGGTGGCGGAAGGGGTGGAAACGCCGGAACAGCAGCAGTTCCTGACCAGTCTCGGCTGCAATACCCTGCAAGGCTATCTGCTGGGTCGGCCTCTGGCGGCCGATAAGGTGCCCGAGCTGGCTGACTTTTTCACCGGTGATAAGCCGGAAGAGGTTGCGGAGAATGCGCCAGTACAGTCAAAGCCCGTTGATGCCGGGTGATTGTACTGTGCTCAACGGCTGACCTATAATAGTTCACTTTTTGATGACAATGGCCTGTAACAGTCGTGGCAAAATATGAACAGCTGGTGGCCCAAATCCGCCAGCAAATTGAAACGGAAATCTGGCTGCCCGGTGAAAAACTGCCCTCGCTGAGGGAGCAGGTCAGCCTGAGCGGCGTCAGCCTGATGACGGTGATGCACGCCTATCAGGTGCTGGAAAGCCAGGGATGGATTATCTCGCGCCCGCAGTCGGGCTACTATGTTGCGCCCCGCGCCGAATTTCTCAGCCAGCCGGTCAGCCATCAAAAGCTGCAGCTGGCCGAGTCGGTGGATATTAACGCGTTTATTTTTGACGTTCTGCAGGCCTGCCGCGATCCGCATATTGTCCCCTTTGGCTCGGCCTTTCCCGACCCGGAACTGTTTCCCCAGCGCCAGCTGATGCGGGCGCTGACCACCGTATCCCACAGCATGAAGCCGGTGGATGCCCTGCATAACCTGCCGCCGGGTAACGAAGCGCTGCGCAAAACGCTTGCCCAGCGCTATGCCCTGCAGGGGGTACAGGTCTCGCCGGATGAAATCGTCATTACCAACGGCGCGATGGAGGCGCTCAACCTCAGCTTACAGGCGGTGACCGAGCCGGGCGACTGGGTGGCGATTGAAAATCCGTCGTTCTACGGCGCGCTGCAGGCGATTGAGCGACTGAAGCTGAAAGCGGTGGCGATTGCCACCGATCCGCAAACCGGCATCGATCTGGATGAACTGAGCCGGGCGCTGGAAAGCTGGCCGATCAAAGCGATGTGGATGATGAGCAATCAGCAAAACCCGGTCGGCTGCACGCTGAGCCGGGAAAAAAAGCAGCAGCTGGTGGCGCTGCTGGCGCAGCATAACGTCACGCTGATTGAGGACGATGTTTACAGCGAGCTCTATTTTGGCAGCGAGAAGCCGCTGCCGGCCAAGGCCTTCGATCGCGACGATAACGTGCTGCACTGCTCGTCGTTTTCTAAAAATCTGGTGGCGGGTTTTCGCGTGGGCTGGGTGGCGGGCGGTAAACACGCCCAGCGCATTCAGCGCATGCAGCTGATGAGCACGCTGTCCACCAGTGCGCCGATGCAGCAGGCGCTGGCGACCTATCTGGGCACCCGCAGCTATGACCGCCATCTGCGGCGGCTGCGGCAGGTACTGGAGCAGCGCAAGAATCTGGCGCTACAGTCGCTAAAACGGCATCTGCCCGCCGGGGCGAAAATCAATGAGTCACGCGGTGGGTATTTCCTGTGGATTGAGCTGCCAAAACAGGTCAATACCACCGAACTGTACTACCGTGCGCTGGAGCAGAAGATCAGTATCGCGCCAGGGAAAATGTTCTCTTCCAGCGAGCAGTACGCGAACTATTTTCGCTTTAATACCGCGTGGTGGGATGAGACTCAGGAAGCCGCGGTGGCGAAACTGGGGGCGTTGATAAGCGAACTGTTATAGCGGCGATCGGCCCTGAAGGATGAACCGATCGCCAGCGGCAGGCATCAGATAGTGGCGGCGTTTTTCTGACCCCAGGTCAGATGGAACACGTCATAAAAGTCGACTTCGCCTTTCAGCGACAGCAGCTTGTTGATGCCCTGCTTGACGTTATCCGGCACCTTTTCGCTGCCGAGAATATCGTTCACCGCTTCCGGTGACAGGGTGCGGATGTAGTACCATTCGCCGTTGTAGCACACGCGAAGATCAAGCGTATCAATATCTTCAAAGCGGTACTTGGGGTTGATATCCATCAGCATCAGCCCGCTCATCAGCAGAACGAACAGCGTGGCTCCCCAAAACGCGGGCCAGCCGAGAAAATCGGTAGTAAAGATCAGCGCCACGGTCAGCACATAGCAGCCATACATAGAAGCCCAAAGGCCCGGATGGGTTTTCAGGAATTTAAAGCTGAAACGCGGCTTATTATCGCGCTGCTCCTCGCGATTGAGCGTATCGATCTCGCGCAGCAGTATCTGTTTAACTTCTTCCATTTTTCACCTCTGTTCAAAGAGCCCGGGCAGAGTGGAAGTAAATCACAGTTTCCGCTGTAACAGCAGACACAGTTTAGGGCTATTAAGCTATAACAGTTGTACGCAGAAGGGAGTTTGTAGCGACCTCGCGTGGCGCAGTGTAAGATTTTACCGATTCCCCCGGAAGGGCCGCTAACACAACAAATGGACAGGCATCATGGTTAACCACTCTCGCTTTTTACTGATTATTCTGCTGCTCCTGCTGGGGATGTCATCCGCCCAGGCGCTGGACTGCGGACGTGCCTCAACCGTGGTCGAGAACACCATTTGCGACAGTAAAGAGCTGACGTGGCTGGACCGCCTGTTCACCGATTCATTCCGCGATGTGGTGGTAGAAAACCCGCAGCGGGTGGAAAGTATTGTCAACAGCTGGACCCGCTCCCGCGACGCCTGCGCCAGCGATGCCTGCCTGCAGCGTGCCTATCTGAACGGTATTGGTCAGCTGTACGGCGTCCCGGCCTCGTTCGACTGGCAGGGCGTGTGGTGGAATACCACCTCCACTCACGGCAACGGTGGAAAAATCCTGATCCATGGGGCTGCCGACTGGGGTTTTAAGATGGATGCGACCGTCTGGGGCGGCGTCTACAGCTCGGTGCTGAGCGGGAGTGTCAATGATGACTACGGCGTTGGCTTCACCAATGAAATTGCCTGGGGTGGCCACTGCGCGATCGTTCTGGTGCCGCGTGCCGACGGTAAACTGGAGGTTAGCAGTGATAACGGCGGCAGCTGCGATATGCTGCTGCCGGGGGAGATGGCGATTGACGGTGTGTACGTTAAAGCCGCCAGCGATCCCCGCCCACCCGCCACGCTATTGACCCTGGGGATATTTCCTAACAAAGCCCTCGACGATCGCTTCCGCGAGCTGGTGGGCGATGACTATCAGCAGTATCTGGCGACCGCGACCAGCTTTGTGTACAGCGCGGATGAGGACAGCCTGGGCGCAACGGTGTTAACGCTGTGGGTGAAAGGCATGGCCAATCGTCAATCGGCGATGATTATGTACACACCTGACGGGAAAATCTGGGCGTTGCGCGTGGAGCCGGGGAAAAATAACAAGGGCATTCAGCTGCACTATGCCACGACCGAGAAAGATAAAACCCGTATGCCGAAAACGCTGGCAAACTGGCGCTCAAGGTTCAGCGAACAGTGAGCGCCGGGCGTCTAGTGGTAGTTGAAAATCTGGCCTGACGGGGTGATCAGCAGCTGCTCATCGCCGAATTCCAGCGTTTCGAAACGCACGCCGTTGTTCTGCGCGTAGCCGAGAATATTTTTAATCATTCGCGCCGAACCGCTGTCGGCGTAGTAAATCTGATGATAGTTAAACGCCACGCTGTGGGCGCTGGTGCGCTTCTGCTCCAGACTGACCTTCGCTAAAAAGCGGTTATCGTTCGGGCTCGTCAGCGTCATGATCGCCGTTTTATCCTGGATAATAAAACGGGTGTCATAAATTTCCCGCTGGCGCGCCAGCAGATCGTAATAGCCCAGCTGCAGGCTTGAGCCGGTAAAATCGCGGCTGAACAGATCCTTATTGCCGAGCGGCAGCAGCTTTAGCAGCGCTGCCGTCAGCACCAACAGCAGCATTATCGCCAGCAGACTTATCGACACAGTTCTCCATTTCATTAATTTTTCTCTCGCCTTCACGATAGATCAGCGCGCTCAGCTGCGCGCCATCCGTTCGCCAGTTGATAATGTTCATCGCCAGCTGCCTGCGATTGCAGCGGTTAATGAAGGTCATGGTGTAGTTCAGCGCGGTGCCGGAGGTAAAGAAAAACACCTCCATATTGACCTGGCGATTTTTCAGATACTGATTCAGTGAAAACAGCACCGGCCCCAGCTGCTTATTCAAATCATCGGAGGCGGATGAACCGTCCCAGCCGCGGCGGACTTCCACCAGGCGGATATTGCTGTAGGCGACCGAATTCTTTTCCTGTAGCTGCGTCGGCGAGGCGGTGAAATAGTTGCGGGCGACAACCACTAAAAGGGCGGCCAGTATGATGACCTGGCCCAGCACCAGCCAGCGCCAGAAGCGGGCTTCTTCGGCGGGAGCGGCGACGATAGCCGCGACAGGGCGATCTGGCTGCGCGTGCGGCTGAACGACAGCCTCAGCGGCGTAATCTGCGTCCGTTTCGCCCTCAGTCAGAGCCTCTTCGCGGACAGATGCCTCGGCGGGCTGCGGCAGGATATCCGCCAGAGTAATAAACTGGCAGAACTCCGCTTCGAGAATATAGCCCTTCTTCGGCACGGTTTTAATAATTCGCTGCTGCTTGCCGTCATCCTCCAGCGCCAGGCGCAGAGCATGGATGGCGTTCGGCAGGCTGTTATTGCCTATTACCCGCCGTTCCCACACCAGGTTAGTCAGTTCCTCACGCGTCAGCGTTTCACCCGCATGCTCGGCCAGAACCTGTAGCAGTTTAAGCTGATACTCGCCAAGACGACGCTGTTCCCCGGTGACCTGATGGATCAGCGAGCCGGAGGCATGGTCAATCAGCCAGTGATGAATGATAAGAGACGGAGTCATAGGTACCGTTAGGCAGAAGTTTGTCACTGAATATTATGACGGCTGGCGGCCAGTTAGCGCAACTTACCCGTCTTTTTTGTGATCGCGCACCGTTCTGGTGCGAAAGAAAGAGCACGCTTCATTTTCAGGCATTTTGCTAACAAATCGGCCGTTTTCCCCTGGTGCTGCGCTCATACGCCTCGCGGGGTGCCTGCCTCCACGAGGATACTGGCACGCTTTGTGCAGCTTTGAATGTGGGTTCACAGACAGCGGTAGGGAAATCATGAATCAAAGCTATGAATTAGCGTCGCACTTTTATGATGAAATGTTGCTGAGCGATGGACACTATCGTCAACACTATCGGGAATACTGGCAGTGGCTACAGCAGGCTGACCAGCAGGCGATTGCGCGTAAGCGCGAAGAAGCGGAACTGCTCTTTCACCGCGTGGGAATTACCTTCAATGTTTATGGCGAAGACGGCGGCGCGGAGCGGCTGATTCCGTTCGACAGCGTGCCGCGTATTATACCCGCTGCGGAGTGGGCGATGCTCGACAAAGGCATTCGCCAGCGCGTCCAGGCGCTGAATGCCTTCCTGCACGACATCTACCACGATCAGCATATCCTGAAATCCGGCATTATCCCTCCCGAACAGGTCCTGGTTAACGAGCAGTATCAGCCCTGCATGCAGGGAATTAACCTGCACCGCAATATCTATGCGCACATCACCGGGGTGGATATGGTCCGCAACGGCGACGGCGAATACTACGTATTGGAGGATAACCTGCGTACCCCGTCCGGGGTGTCCTACATGCTGGAAAACCGCAAAATGATGATGCGGCTCTATCCGGAACTGTTTGCCGATCAGCGCATCGCGCCGGTTGAGCGCTATCCTTCACTTCTGCTGCAAACCCTGCGCGAAAGCTCGCCGGTCAACGACCCGGTGGTGGTGGTACTCACGCCCGGGCGTTTCAACAGCGCCTATTTCGAACACAGCTTCCTCGCGCAGCAGATGGGTGTAGAGCTGGTGGAAAGCGCCGATCTGTTTGTGAAAGACGGAGCGGTGCTGATGCGTACCACCGCCGGACCGTGCAAGGTGGATGTGATCTACCGCCGCGTCGACGATGCCTTCCTCGATCCCCTGGCTTTCCGCCCGGATTCGATGCTGGGCGTTCCCGGCCTGCTGTCGGTTTACCGCAGCGGCAATGTGGTGCTGGCCAACGCTATCGGCACCGGGGTGGCCGATGACAAATCCATCTATCCCTACGTGCCGGATATGGTGCGTTTCTACCTGGATGAAGATCCGATCCTCAACAACGTGCCAACCTGGCAGTGCCGCCGCCCGGAGGATCTCTCCTGGGTGCTGGCGAACCTGGAAAAACTGGTAGTAAAAGAGGTTCACGGCGCCGGCGGCTACGGCATGCTGATCGGTCCGGTGGCCAGCCGCCAGCAGCTGGACGATTTCCGCGCGCTGCTGAAAGCGCGGCCGCAGAACTACATTGCCCAGCACACGCTGGCGCTCTCTACCTGCCCAACCTTTGTCGAACAGGGGCTGGCACCGCGCCATATCGATCTGCGGCCGTTTGCTCTCAGCGGCGCGGAGATCCGCCTGGTGCCCGGTGGTCTGACCCGCGTGGCGCTGACCGAAGGCTCGCTGGTGGTCAACTCCTCGCAGGGTGGCGGCACCAAGGATACCTGGATTCTGGAGGATGACGCATGCTGAGTCGCACGGCTACTGGCCTCTACTGGATGGCGCGCTATCTGGAGCGCGCGGAAAATATTGCCCGGGTACTCGACGTCACCAATCGTCTGTCGCTGATGCCGGTGCGCGGCAGCCACAACAACGAACTCCGCGTACCGCTGAACCTCACTAACACCAGCGAACTTTACTGGTCGGTCAGCGACGCGCTGGCGATGCCGCAGCTGTTCAGCTTTTTTGCCCTCGACGACCGTAACCCTGCCAGCATTTATAACTGCTGGCAGGCGGCGTGGAACAACGCCCACGCGGTGCGCGGCAGCCTCTCTTCGGAGGTATGGGAAAGTATCAACTCCAGCTGGATAGAATTGCGCAAAATCCGGCGACGCGGCGTCGGCAGCGGCGGGGCGGATGCGTTCTTTGACTGGGTGAAAGAGCGCTGCCATCTGTTTCGCGGGGCGATGTTTGGCACGCTGATGCGCGGCGATGCAATGAACTTTATCCGCCTCGGCACGCTGCTGGAGCGCGCCGACTGTACTGCACGCCTGCTGGATGCGTATCAATACCTCTCGGATGCCGACGACGACACGGTGCGGGAATACTACCGGCTGGATACGCTGCTGCGCTCGGTTTCTGCCCGTGAAGCCTATCACAGCATCTACAAGCAGCAGCTGGCGGCGGAGGGCGTGAACGAAATGCTGATCCTGCGCGAGGAAAGCCCACGATCGCTGCGATCCTGCGTAGAGGATATCGCCGGGCTGCTCGAACAAATCGGCAGTAGCGGAGAGGATCGTCCGCGCTATCTGATCAGCGTGCTGCACGCGCAGCTGCGCTTCAGCAGCAAAGAATCGGTACTCGATCGCGGACTGCACGCCTGGCTCAGCGCCTTTCTGGGCGAACTGGCAACGCTGTCTGACAGCATTCATCATACCTATCTGGAGGCGAAATAATGCAGCTGACCATCGAACATAAAACCTGTTTCAGCTATCAGGACCCGGTGACGCAGAGCACCCAGTACCTGCGCCTGACGCCGCAGGATTCTGCCCACCAGCGGATTATTTCCTGGGAGCTGCGGCTGCCGGGCGAGGCGGTCTGCACCACCGATGCCTGGGGCAACGTACTGCACGTGCTGACGCTGGATACACCGCATCAGGCGATTGAAATTGAAGCCCGTGGCGTGGTGGAAATTATCGACGGCGGCGAGTTTGCTGCCGATGGGGCCAACGCGCTGTCGCCGCTGGTGTTTCTGCGTCAAAGCGCGCTGACCCTGCCGGATGAGGCCATCCGCGACTTTGCCCGCCGCTATTACCGCCCTGAAGCGCCGCTGGAGAGTCTGGAGCGGCTGATGGGCGAACTGCTGCTGAAAATGCCCTGGCAGCCGGGCAGCACCCGGGTGACCGATTGCGCGGCGAAAGTCTTTGCCGCCGGCAGTGGCGTTTGCCAGGATCATAGCCACGTATTTCTTGCCTGCTGTCGCAGTTTGCAGATTCCCGCACGTTACGTCAGCGGCTATCTGTATACTGACAATGTTGAGCACGTGGCAACCCATGCCTGGGCGGAAGCGTGGATCGACGACAGCTGGCACAGCTTTGATATCACCAATAACACCCGCAGCATCCGTCAGCACCTGAAGCTGGCCGTTGGCGTGGACTATCTGGATGCCTGCCCGGTTCGCGGTATGCGACTCGGCGGCGGCAGTGAGGACATGCAGGCGGTCGCCGCAGTGCAGCAGGTGAATTCGCAGCAGTAATCTTTAATCGGGAAAACTATGACCTATTGTGTGGCAATGCGCTTATCGTCAGGGATGATTTTTGTTTCCGACTCCCGTACCAATGCGGGCGTGGATCATATCTCCTCTTTCCGTAAGCTCCATGTATTTCAACAGGATGATGAGCGGACGCTGGTGCTGCAAAGCGCCGGCAACCTTGCCACCACGCAGAGCGCGTTAAGCCTGCTGCGCCGGGGCTGTGAAGACGGTAAAAAACCGAACCTGATGAGCTGTAGCAATATGTACGACGTGGCGCTGCTGGTGGGCGAAACGCTGCGGACGGTGATCAAACGCGATGGTGAAGAGTTTGGCGGCACGCTGCTGCTCGGCGGGCAGATCAAAGGAGAAGAGCCCCGGCTGTTCCAGATCTACCCGCAGGGCAACTTTATTGAAGCCAGCACCGATACGCCGTATTTCCAGATTGGCGAAAGCAAATACGGCAAGCCGATTATCGACCGCGTACTGCGCTACGATACGCCGCTGGATCAGGCGATGCAGTGCGCGCTAATTTCCATGGATTCCACTCTGGCGAGCAATATCTCGGTCGGCTTGCCGCTGGACGTGATGATCTATCCGGCGGACAGCTTCAGCACCGCGCAGCAGTATCATATTACCGAGAAGCACCCTTACTTCTCGCAGATCCGCCAGCTGTGGAGCAGCGGGCTGTTAAGCGTTTTCTCCCAGCTGCCTTCCCTACAGCTGGAGGAGTAATCTTCTCCCCGATTTAACCCCCTCGCCGCGCGGTAAAACAGACCGCGCTGCGCTGTCTTTTTTTCGTCATTTTTTTGCCATGTTGGCGTCACTCCCGATGGTTAGTGTGCGGATAAAACACCCGGGAGATAAGCCTGTGTTTACTATTGAAACCGTACTTGAAGACCTCTATCCGCAGCGTGAAACCCCTTCCTGGCAGAAAAGCGTTCTGCGCCGCCTGCTGCATGAAAAAGAGTTCCAGCGATTCAACCAGCGCTATAAACACCTGAAAGGGCTGGATATGGTCGAACAGGTGCTGGAATACCTCGATGTCAGCTGTGAACTGAGCGAGCGCGATCTGGAGCAGATCCCCAGCCAGGGACCGGTGGTGATCGTCGCCAACCATCCGCTCGGTACGCTGGATGGCCTGGCGCTGCTGCATGCGGTGTCGCAGGTGCGGCGCGATGTGAAAATCGTCACCAATCGCCTGCTGAACTGTCTGGAGTCGCTCAGCAGCCTGATGGTGCCGGTGGATAATATGGGTAACCGCACCAGCCGCCAGCAGGTCGCGCTGATGCAGGATCAGCTGGAAAGTCAGGGCGTGCTGATCTTCTTCCCGGCGGGCGAGGTTTCACGCTTCGGCAGCAAAGGAGTGAAGGACGGCAAATGGAGCCACGGTTTCCTGCGGCTGGCCGCACGCTACCGCGCGCCGATCGTGCCGATCCACGTCAGCGGCCGCAACAGCGCGCTGTTTTACCTGACTTCAAAAATCTACCAGCCGCTGTCGATGCTGCTACTGGTAAAAGAGATGTTCGGCAACCGCGGTGAGCGGCTGAAGCTGAAAATCGGTGCGCGTATTCCCTACGCCAGCTGGCACGACGGCCGTACCCCGGCGAAAGAGCTGGCTGCACGCTTCCGCCGCCACCTGTATCGCGTGGCACAGGGCAAATCCGCGCTGTTCCAGACCGAAGCGGCCATCGCCCGCAGCGAAGACCGCGCGGTGCTGAAACGCGCGCTGGCGGGCTGTGAAGTGCTGGGCAAGCTGCCCGATGGCAAAACCATTTACCTCTATCGCCGCAACGGCGAGGACTACGTGCCGATCCTGCGCGAGCTGGGACGGCTGCGTGAAATTGCCTTCCGCGCGGTGGGTGAGGGCAGCGGCACCCGCCGTGACCTCGACGACTACGACGACGATTATTACCACCTGATCCTCTGGGACGAAGAAGCGCTGGATATCGTCGGTGCCTACCGCTTTATTCCCACCGCCGAGCAGTTCGAACGCAAGGGGCTGGACGGCATCTACAGCCACAGCCTGTTCCACTACGATCACCAGATGAATCCGGTGCTGATGCAGGGCATTGAACTGGGCCGCAGCTTTATCCAGCCGGCCTACTGGGGCAAACGCGGCCTCGACTATCTGTGGATGGGCATTGGTGCTTATCTGGCGAAGTACCCGCAGTACCGCTATCTGTTCGGTCCGGTGTCTATCTCCGGCGGCCTGCCGCTGGCGGCGCGCGATCTGTTGGTGGCTTTCTATCGCCTCTATTTCGCGCCGCTGCTGCCGCTGGCCACTTCGCGCCGCCCGTATCCGGCCTCGTTACCTGACGTGCTGGCCCAGTTCAGCGGCGATAACTACAGCGAAGATCTCAAGCGCCTGAAGCGCCTGCTGGCCAACCTCGGCACCGGCATTCCGCCGCTGTACAAGCAGTATTCCGAGCTGTGTGAAAGCGGCGGCGTGCAGTTTATCGACTTCGGCAGCGATCCCGATTTTAACCACTGCATCGACGGCCTGGTGCTGGTGGACCTTACCCGGCTGAAAGAGAGCCGCTTCCAGCGCTATATCGCCATTCACCAACAGCCGGAGCAGGAAACTGCCGTCGTCTGACGCCTGTCCCCTTTCGCCACAAACGCTTAGGTTAATAAAATGGCTAACGTTTGTGGCATTTTTGATTCAACCTGCTGGATATAAACTGAATACATTCCGTGCGTTAGCGCTAATTCCCTGAACAATGAGGGGAATTTTTTAATCGTTACTCTCAGAGTAACGATTTGGCACGAAGCGTAATTGATGAACACCCCATTCCGGTACAGACTGGCTGCCATACTGAAAGCATCTGCAGAAGATGCACTTACAGGAGGTTAACCATGTTATCTACCCCGTCACCCCAGGTCTGGGATACACGTCGGCGCGAGAAACAGCGCCGTATAGCCAGCCTCGGTATCCCCCATAAAGTTCTGCCCACCGACGATATTGTCGCCATGCTTGAAAAGCTGATCTCACCCGGCGACCGGGTGGTGATGGAGGGCAACAACCAGAAGCAGGCTGATTTCCTCTCGCGTTCGCTGGCGCAGGTTAACCCGCAAACGCTGCACGACCTGCATATGATTATGCCCAGCGTTGGCCGCAGCGAGCATCTTGATATCTTTGAAAAGGGCATTGCCCGCAAGCTGGACTTCTCGTTTTCCGGCACCCAGAGCCTGCGTATTTCGCAGCTGCTCGAGGATGGCCTGCTGGAAATCGGCGCCATTCACACCTACATCGAGCTTTATGCGCGGCTGTTCATTGACCTCTCGCCCGATGTGGCACTGGTCGCCGGATTTAAAGCCGACCGTAAAGGCAACCTCTACACCGGGGCGAGTACCGAAGATACCCCGGCGCTGGTTGAAGCCGCTGCGTTTCATAACGGCATCGTTATCGCTCAGGTTAACGAACTGGTCGATGATGAGTGCGATCTGCCGCGCGTGGATATCCCCGGTTCCTGGATTGATTTCGTGGTGGTGGCCGACAAGCCTTTCTTTATCGAACCGCTGTTTACCCGCGACCCGCGCCTGATTAAGCAGGAACACGTGCTGATGGCGATGCTGGCGATTAAAGGCATCTACGCCGAGCACCAGGTACAGTCGCTGAACCACGGCATCGGTTTTAACACCGCCGCCATCGAACTGCTTCTGCCGACTTACGGTGAAAAACTCGGCCTGAAGGGCAAAATCTGCCGCCACTGGGCGCTGAACCCGCATCCGACATTAATCCCGGCCATTGAAAGCGGCTGGGTGAAAAGCGTGCACTGCTTCGGCGGCGAGCTGGGCATGGAAAACTATATTGCCGCTCGCCCGGATGTGTTCTTTACCGGCCACGACGGCTCTATGCGCTCTAACCGTGCCTTCTGCCAGATGGCCGGGCAGTACGCGGTCGATATGTTTATCGGTTCGACGTTACAGGTTGACGGCCAGGCAAACTCCTCCACCGTGACCCGAGGCCGTCTCTCCGGCTTCGGTGGAGCGCCCAATATGGGCCACGATCCGCACGGTCGCCGCCACGCTACCCCGGCCTGGCTGGCGATGATCAATGAACCTGACCCGCTGGCGCGCGGCCGTAAGCTGGTGGTGCAGATGGTGGAAACCTTCCAGGCGGGCGTTAAACCCACCTTCGTGGAAAAACTGGAGGCGATAGACGTGGCGAAAACCGCCGGTATGCCGCTGGCACCAGTGATGATCTACGGCGATGACGTGACCCACGTACTGACCGAAGAGGGGATTGCCTATCTCTACCGCGCCAGTTCGCTGGAAGAGCGTCGTGCGATGGTGGCGGCAGTTGCCGGTATCACCGACGTTGGACTCGGCGTGGATGCGCAGCGCGTGGCTAAACTGCGTCGCGAAGGCAAAGTGGTGTTCCCGGAAGATATCGGCATCCGCCGTACCGATGCCAGCCGTTCACTTTTGGCGGCGGGTAGCGTCGCGGACCTGGTCGAATGGTCCGGCGGCCTTTATCAGCCACCGGCTAAATTCAGGAGCTGGTAATGAGCCCGCAGCGGCAGCTCGCCGCGATCGTTGCAGAGCGCCATGCGCGGCATCTGGCCGTGGTGGCGACCCACTGCCTGCTGGAGGAGGCGAATCTGACGCCGAAGCCGGGCCTGGTGGATCGCCGGGGAAGCGGGGCGCACAAGGATCTGACGTTGGATCTCCTTGAACGCTCGGCCCACAGCCTGACGCCGACCTTCTACGCACTGGCGCTACAGTGCTGGCAGCGCCCGGCGGATATTGCTCTGCGCCAGCTGGTCGGTCGGCTTGGCCGCGAAGGCGAAGCGCAGATGATGCAGACCACCGCAGGCGTTAACACCCATCGCGGCGCGATCTGGGCGCTGGGCCTGCTGATTGCCGCCAGCGCGATGCGCGGCGGAGAAGGCAGCGTGCAGCAGGTGGTTGACGGTGCAGCCGCGCTGGCGATGTTGCCTGATGATGCGGCACCGAAGCTGTTCAGCAACGGCCAGCGGGCCAGCTCGCGCTACCGTCTGCCGGGCGCGCGTGAAGAGGCCCAGCAGGGCTTCCCGCACGTGGTGAACCTGGCGCTGCCTCAGCTGCACCGCAGACGTCGGCAGGGGGCCAGCGAAAGCGAAGCCCGTCTGGATACGCTGATGATCATGATGACATCACTCAGTGACACCTGCGTGCTGTCGCGGGCGGGCATGGACGGGCTTGAAGCGATGCAGCAGGGCGCACGAGCGGTGCTCGAAGCTGGCGGCGTGAGTCAGCCTGCGGGGCAGCGCGCGCTGGCGAGGCTCGATGCGCACATGCTGGCGCTGAATGCTTCACCGGGCGGTGCAGCCGATCTGCTTTCCGCCACGCTGTTTCTTGATCGTATCTGCCCGGCCTGATGCGCCACGCGATGCAGGCCCGCTATCGGTGCGGTGAGTCAAGCCTGCGGCGAATCACATCCGTCAGTGTGGGTTCCTGACACTCCGAAGCGGCGGCCCGTAACGGCCGTCCGACACAAGGATTTTTATTTAAAGAGGATCTTATGCAACAGATAAGCCTTTATTTTCCAGCCTCACGACGCCTAAACGGCAGAGCGCTGGCGGGCGTTGTGGGTTCAGGCGACATGGAAGTGCTGTTTGTCGCCGACGGCAGCGACACCCTGAACGTTGACATCATCACCTCGGTGGATAACAGCAGCAAGCGCTGGACGGCGCTGTTCGAGCGGCTGGGCACCTTCGGGGATTTGCCCGCCGGTCAGATGACCATCCACGACTTCGGTGCCACGCCCGGCGTGGCGAGGATTCGCATTGAGCAGGTATTTGAGGAGGTAGCCGATGCGTAACGATCTCAGCTTTATTGAACTGAATGCACGCCAGCGCGCACGGCTGCTGCTGGACCAGGGCAGCTTCCGCGAACTGTTAGACCCCTTTGAAGGGATCGTCTCACCGTGGCTGGGCATGCAGGGGATTGTCCCGCAGGCCGACGACGGCATGGTGGTGGCGAAGGGCACCATTGACGGCCAGCCTGCGGTAGTGATTGCCATTGAATGCGCGTTCCAGGGTGGCAGCATGGGTGAAGTATCGGGTGCCAAAATGGCGGCAGCGCTGGAGCTGGCGGCGGAAGATAACCGCAACGGTATTCCCACTCGCGCGGTGCTGTGTCTGGAAACCGGCGGCGTGCGGCTGCAGGAAGCCAATCTGGGCCTGGCGGCTATCGCCGATATCCACGCGGCGATCGTCGATCTGCGCCGTTATACCCCGGTGGTGGGCATTATTGCCGGCACCGTCGGCTGCTTCGGCGGCATGTCCATCGCCGCCGGGCTGTGCAGCTATCTGATCGTGACCCGCGAAGCGCGGCTGGGATTGAACGGCCCGCAGGTTATCGAGCAGGAGGCGGGCATCGACGAATATGACTCCCGCGACCGTCCATTTATCTGGAGCATGACCGGTGGTGAAACCCGTGCGGCCAGCGGATTGGCGGATGCGCTGGTCGGCGACGGCCAGAAGGCCGTGAAGCAGGCGATGCGTGATGCGCTGGCGAAGGGCGTACCGGCGGTGCACCGTTCCGAAAACTATCCCTGGTATCTGCCGCGACTGACGACGTTTGATACGTCCCGGCAGGCGGATTCACAGCAAATTACACGGCTTTTCAGCAAGGAGGATCGGTCATGAAACAGCAAACAGGACGCGGTGAAATCTGGCTGCAAACACTGACTGCCGGTGCCAGCCGGATGCCGGGACTGTGCCCGTCAGTCCAGGTTGCCGACGGTGAAATTCACGGTGAAGCCGCACGCTTTATCGCCGTCGTGGCGGATAAAAATAACCACTTTCCGCGTGCGGCGGAGGGCGAAGTCGGCCTGCTTGAGGGCTGGACGCTGGCGAAAGTGGTCAATGAAACCGTGGCGGAAGACGCAAACAAAAGCGAAAAGCGCATCATCGTGGCGGTGATCGACGTTCCCAGTCAGGCCTATGGTCGCCGCGAAGAAGCTTTCGGTATCCATCAGGCGCTGGCCGCAGCGGCAGGCGCTTACGCCAGCGCGCGGCTGGCAGGCCACGTGGTGATTGGGCTGATTGTCGGCAAGGCGATGTCGGGGGCGTTTCTGGCTCACGGCTATCAGGCTAACCGGCTGATCGCCTTCAATGACGGCGGCGTGATGATCCACGCAATGGGTAAAGAGGCGGCAGCACGCATCACTCTGCGCAGCGTTGAGGCGCTGGAAAAACTGGCGGAAACCATCCCGCCAATGGCCTACGACATTGACCACTACCAGACGCTGGGCCTGCTGGAGTCGCTACTGGATATCAGCAAACCGGACGAACCGGATGCTGGCGATGTCGCACAGGTACGCCAGGCGCTGGCCGCCGCCGTCGCTGCCGCCCGCCGCGATCCCGGACTGCAGTGTCGCCTGCAGGCAGAGAATCGCAGCAGTTCAAAACGGGTGCGTGAATTGATGCGCGCAGCCTGGTAAGAAAGTAGCTAAGACAAACCTGCCGGGTTATCTGCGGGGGCAAACGGAGCATTCGCCCCCGCAGCAATGGCCTGAAAAATAAAATAATAATCATCGCACCGGTGCTTAATCAGACTACCAGGTGATGTTATGACATATATAATTATCCATGCGCTTGCCCCTATTTTTGTGATTATGCTGCTCGGCTTTTACGCCGGCAAAGCGAAGATGGTGGACAACAAAAATGTGGCGCTGCTAAACGTCTTTGTGATGGATTTTGCGCTACCCGCCGCACTGTTTAGCGCGACGGTAAAAACCCCCTGGCTGGGGATTGTCCAGCAGTCGCCGCTGATCGTGGTGCTGGTGCTGTCGATGTGGGTGGGCTGGTTTGCCATCTATTTTATTGCCACGCGGCTGTTCCATAAGTCACCGCAGGATGCTGCCGTACTGACGCTTACCGTCTCCCTGCCGAACTATGCGGCGCTGGGCCTGCCGATCCTGGGCAGCGTACTGGGTGAAGGGCCATCGACGTCGCTGTCGGTAGCGGTATCGATCGCCTGCGGTTCGGTGCTGCTGACGCCGTTCTGCCTGCTGATCCTCGAGCGCGAAAAAGCGCTGGCGGCGGGCAACGGCCAGCAGTCCGGGATCGGTATGCTGCCAATCCTGATGTGGCGTTCGGTAACTAAACCTATCGTTTGGGGTCCGCTGCTGGGTGTGGTGCTGTCCGGGCTGGGGATCGGCATGCCGGAAATCGTGCTGGCGGCGATTAAACCGCTCGGCCTGGCGGCTACCGCTGCCGCACTGTTCCTCACCGGCGTGATCCTCTCCGCGCGTAAGCTAAGCATCAACGGTGCAGTGATCGTCGGTTGTATCACCAAGCTGCTGATCCAGCCGCTGATCGCCTGGGGCGTGGTGCTGGCGCTGGGTCTGCATGGCCAGGTGGCGATCACCGCGATCCTGATGATCGCGCTGTCGGCGGGCTTCTTCGGGGTGGTATTCGGCAACCGGTTTGGCGCGCAGTCACCGGATGCGGAGGCCGTTCTGCTAATCACGTCACTGTTGTGTATCCTTAGCCTGCCGTTGTTTATCACGCTGACTTCCGGGATGTGAAATGAGTTCACCACACGATCTGATTTGGGTTTCCGACCGCGCCGCATTACAGGGCGATCTGCCTGAATGGGTGGCCAGCCAGTGGCGGCCAGCGCTGCCGCTGGTGGTGCGCAGGGATGTTGATGAGGGCGGACGCGTGCCGGTTGGCGTACGCGGCCTGCGGCGCGATCTGCGGGCCGCAGGCTGGGTCGATCCGCGTCATATCCGGCGAATTGTGTCGCCGGAAATGCTCAGCGATCCGGCGCGGCTGCTGGCTTCACCTTATATCTCCCAGCCTCCGCTACAGGCCGCGCTTCAGCTGGCCCAGCAGGCATGGCCGTGGAGCTGGGGGATCGCCGGCAGCGTTGGCTATACGCTGGCAACCGAAGTGCCGGTGCTGCGCGACAGCAGCGACCTCGATCTGCTGATCCGCAGCCACCGGCCGCTCGATAATACCGAGCTGCTGCGCTGGCAGACGTTTATCAGCCAGCTTCCCTGTCGGGTGGATACTCAAATCGGCACGCCGCGTGGTGGTTTTGCGTTAACAGAATGGCTGCGGGAAGGGCGGGTGATGCTGAAAACACCACATGGCCCGCTGCTGACCGATCGGCCCTGGAGTACAGAATGAAAGTTCTTTTCTCTTTTCCTGGCCAGGGCGCGCAGCGGCCCGGCATGTTACAGCAGCTGCCAGACGGTGATGCCCTACTTGATGAGGTCAGCGACGTCCTGGCGGAGGATGCGCGACGGCTGGACAGCGCGGAGGCGCTAAGGCATACCCGTGCGGTACAGCTGTGCATTCTGATTAGCGGCGTTGCCCACGCCCGCGCCCTTGAGCGGCGGGGCACCGTTGCCGATATGACCGCCGGGCTGTCGATCGGCGCCTATCCGGCGGCGGTGGTGGCCGGATCGCTGGCGTTCAGCGACGCGCTGCGGCTGGTTTCACTGCGCGGTACGCTGATGGAGAACGCCTGGCCGCAGGGCTATGGCCTGACGGCGATCGTGGGATTCACTCAGGCGGATCTGCTGCCGCTGCTCGGCGACGACTGCTGGCTGGCCAACGTCAACAGCCCGCAGCAGCTGGTGATTGCCGGATCGGATGCGGCGATGGCGCGGGTCGGTGCCGCAGCGAAATCGCTTGGTGCCCAGCGCGCCTGTCGGCTGGCGGTGAGCGTGCCTTCGCACTGTGAACTGCTGGCGAAGCCCGCGCAGGAACTGGCGCAGGCCTTCCAGGCGGTCACGCTGCATCGTCCGCGCTGTGCGTATCTCAGCGGCAGCAGCGCGCGGGTGCTGTGGCAGCCGCAGCAAATTGCCGACGATCTGGCCTGGAATATGTCACGCAGGGTGAACTGGTATGACGCGATGGCGGCGGCAGAGGAACGTGACGTCGGGCTGGCGATCCAAATGCCGCCGGGCTCGGGGCTGACCGGCCTGACGCGGCAGTCATTTAGCCTCGGCGGTGAAGCGATCTCGCTGGAGCAGAGCGGAGCCGAACTCGCATCCAGGCTGGCGCAGAGGGCCAGGAGCTAGTTTCCAGGCGGCATCCGCCTTGCGCTGTGGATCGGTCGCCCGTACTGAGCTGGTCGAGCGAGCAGAAATCCGTACCGGGTGACGCAGAGGCTCAGGATTTCGCCCCGCGCTGGCGGCTGTACATCCGGCCTTCGGCGACCAGCGCCAGCAGATTCGGATCGTGCTCGCGGTTGCGTTCAAAGACAATCGCGATGTTTTGCTGCATCTGATAGGGCTGCGCCAACCGCAGCAGCTGTACCGAATTTTCATAAACCCGCTTCATCCGCCCCGGCAGCAGGGTAAAGCCCACTCCGGCCTGTACGAGGCTCAGCATCGAAAAGATATCATTCACCCGCGTGACGATCTCCGGCTCATAGCCTGCAATGGCGAACGCCTCACGAAAGCCCTGCCAGGTAGCAAAACCCTCATCAAGGGAGACAAATTTCTCCGTGCGGAAGTCGCGCAGATCCGCTTCTTTGCTAATATCCAGCCCGGAAGCCGCAGGCGCTGCGAGGAAGATATCATCCTCAAACAGCGGCAGCGTTTCCAGATAAGCGTGATTGATCTGCTCGCAGGACGTGGCGATCAGCACCGCGTCCAGCGATCCTTCCTCCAGGCGGTTCAGCAGCATCTTATTCGAGCCCATGGTCAGCTCCAGCTCCAGATCCGGGCGGCGCAGCTTCATGCCCATAATCAGCTGCGGAATAGTTTCCAGGGTCAGCGAATAGAGCGTGCCCAGCCGCAGATTTCCCTGGCTCATTCCGGCCGTTTTTCGCGCCTCTTCCACGCCGCGAGACAGCAGATCCAGCGCTTCCTGGCTGTACTCCCACAGCGTATGCGCGGCGGGCATCGGCACCAGATTGCGCCCCTGATGAATAAACAGCGGGCAGCGCAGGCTCTCTTCCAGACTGTGCAGGGCGCGATGCACGCTGACGCTGCTGATCCCAAGCGCCGCCGCCGTACGGGCAAGATTGCCTCTTGTCATAAAGGCGATGAATATTTCCAGTTTACGAACGGTGATATCCGAATCGATGCTCATTTTGACCTGTTTCCGTTAGTCGCAATGTGGTGAGTTTAGCGAGTTTATGATGAAGAGACGCGCCGGGTTTTACGCTTTGATGCGGCGAAATCCGGACAGTACATTGCCATTTTCCCCTGATTTTCCCGCGCTTTTCAACGGCGACGAGCGGCAGCCGGTTCATTCTACCTGCTGTCACCGGGCTGTCATCTTTGCTCAGTATGTTCTAAGCCGTTGCTTTAATTGAACGGAGTCCGAGTGCCCGATGTCTGCGATCCTGATCGACAATCTGTGTAAATCCTTTGGCCAGCAGCCGGTGCTGCGCAATGTCTCGTTGCAGATTGAGCACGGGGAGTTTATCGCCGTTCTCGGGCCTTCCGGCTGCGGAAAAACGACGCTGCTGCGTACGATTGCCGGGTTTGAAATCCCGGACTCCGGTTCGATAACCGTCGGAGAACGCTGCTACAGCGCACCGGGTCAGCATCTGCCTCCCGAGCAGCGCGAGCTGAGCGTGGTGTTTCAGAACTACGCCCTGTGGCCACATATGTCGGTGGCGGAAAACATTGAATACAGCCTGAAAGTGAAGGGCATGGATCGCGCCAACCGGCGTATTCGGGTGGATGCCGCGCTGGATCTGGTCGGCCTTGACGGAATGGGTGAACGGCGGCCGGCGGATCTTTCCGGCGGGCAGCGACAGCGCGTGGCGCTGGCACGTTGCCTGGTCACACGGCCGCAGCTGGTGCTGCTGGATGAGCCGCTGGCAAACCTTGACGTACATCTTCGCGCGGCGATGGAAGAAGAGTTCACCCGCTTCCACCACCATGCAGGTGCCACGCTGCTTTACATCACCCACGACCAGCACGAAGCGATGGCGCTGGCCGACCGTATCGTGGTGATGCAGGCGGGGCAGGTAATGCAGTTCGCCACCCCGCAGGAGCTTTACCGCCAGCCCGCCTGCGAAATGGTGGCACGATTCATTGATGATGGCCGGGTTGTGCCGGTTGGGGATATCGAACCCGACGGGCAGGGCTCAGCCTGGGTCACACTGTTTGGCCTGCGGGTGAAACTGCGCGCCAGCCCCACTCAGCCAGTCCTGCCGAAAGGCAAAATCTGCCTGCACGCCAGCGACCTGCAAAGGGTAGCGCATGATGCACCCGGCTTTGACGGCGAGGTCCGCCGGGTTATCTACCGTGGTGGCTACAGCCAGCTGGAAATTGAACCTTTGGGCGATCCGCAGTGCCGTCTGACCCTAATGCAGTCAGACGCCGCACCGCCGCGGGTCGGAGAACGTATAAGGCTGGCCGCCACCGACGGCTGGGTCATTCCGCACTAATTTCTTTTTCAATTCACTAAGGACTACAGATGCGTAGCACGGTAAAAATTCTGGCACTGCTGGCGTTCACCTCTCTGTCAGCCCAGGCGGCCGATGGAAAACTGGTGGTTTATACCTCGCAGGCTCCTGAAATCGCTCAGCAAACGATTGAAGCTTTTAAAGCCGCTAACCCCGGTATTGAGGTGAGCTGGACCCGCAACGGCACCACCCAGTTGATGAACGTGCTGCGCACCGAGATGATGAGCGGTGACGTGAAAGCCGACGTGCTGCTGGTGGCGGACTCTATCAACCTGGGCGCGCTGAAGAAAGAGGGCAAGCTGATGGCCTACGCGGATGCGCCGGTCAGCCATATCAGCCCGAATTTCTACGATAAAGATAAGACCTGGTTCGGCACTAAAATCATCGCCACGGTGATTGGCTACAACACGCAGAATGCGAAACCGGTGAACAGCTGGATGGCGCTGACCGATGCCAGCAATCGCGGCCAGGTGGCGGTGCCCAGCCCGCTCTATTCCGGCGCGGCGCTCTACCATCTGCATACCGCCATCAACACCCCGACCATCGGCTGGGAGTTTTATAAAAAGCTGGCGGCCAACGGCATTACACCGGAAGGCGGTAACGGCCCGGCGCTGAAAGCGGTCGCCAGCGGCGTCGCTAAATACGGGATCATTACCGATGCCGATTTGATCCGCGCGAAGAAGCAGGGATCGCCGGTCGATCTGGTCTATCCGCAGGAAGGTGCGTCGTTTGTGACCGAACCGGTGGCGATCCTTGCCGGTGCGCATAACGTGCCTGCCGCCAAAGCCTTCGTTGACTTTATGCTGTCGGAAAAAGGCCAGCAGCTGGTCGCACAGCAGGGCAACCGTCCGATCGATAAACGCGTGGCGGCGCCGGAAGGCTTTGCGCCAATTGATTCGATCAAACTGCTGACGCTGGACAGCGATAAAGCCGTTAACGATGACGCCCAGGTGCGTGAGAAATTCACTGAAATCTTTGGCGGTTAACCGATGAGCGTATTGCCCGGTATGATGCGCAGCGCCCGCCACCCCCGTGCGATCCGCTGGCCCGGCAGCGAGCGGTGGATACTCTGGCTGCTGGCGATAATGATTGGCCTGCTTTCCATTGCGCCGCTGGCGCGGCTGATCTGGGCGGCCATTGCGCCGCAGGGCATACCCGACAGCGAGCGGCTGCTGCGGCTGTTGAATACGCCCCGGGTGCTGCGCGCTACCGGTAATACGCTGTTTATTGCGCTGGGTGCCACCGCGATCTCACTGCTGCTGGGAACCCTGGCGGCGTGGCTGGTGGCGCTGAGTGATATTCGTGCCAGGGCGGCGTGGGTCTTTGCCTTTATTCTGCCGCTGATGATCCCGCCGCAGGTGACCGCGCTGGCCTGGGTACAGGCGATGTCGCCCTCCGGACCGCTGATGAAACTGCTGGCCGGGCTGGGAGTGCCTCCCTTCGCCGGTGCGCCGACGCTCTATTCAATGAGCGGCATTATCCTTTTACTCGGGCTGCACAATGCGCCGCTGGTGTTTCTGGCGGTGCGGGCTGGATTACAGCGCCTGCCGTCCGACCTGGTGGAAGCGGCAAAGATAGCCGGAGCCTCGCCGCTCAGGGTGCTGTTAACCGTGATCCTGCCGCTGGCGCGCCCGGCCATTTTCGCCGGGGCTGCGCTCTCCTTCGTGGCCGCCGCCGGTAACTTTGGTATTCAGGCGATGCTGGGAATTCCTGCCAAAGTTCCCACGCTGATTACCCTGATCTATCAGCAGCTGAACAGCACCGGCCCCGGCGCGCTGCCCGATATGGCGGTGCTGTCGCTGCTGCTGGCAGCAATCACCCTGGCCGGAATGCTGATCAGCAGCCTGCTGGGCGGTCGGCGCGATGTTCGCGTTAGCGGCACGGCGCACGCGCTCACTCAGTCTCTTGGCCGCTGGCGACTGTCGGTAGAAGCGATCGCCTGGCTGCTGATGGCGCTGATCCTGCTGCTGCCGCTGTCGGCGCTGCTGACTACCTCGCTGACCCAGGGCTTCGGCCAGGCGCTGAACTGGCAGACGCTGACGCTGATTAACTACCGCAACGCGCTGTTTGACTATCCGGCAGTGCGCCACGCCTTTTTCACCAGCCTCTGGCTGACGGCGATTGCGGCGGCGATCCTGACCCTGATGGCACTGTTTATAGCCTGCTACCTCAGCTGGCGGCGTAGCCGCCTGGTGCGGGTGCTGCATCTCTCCAGCGAACTGGCCTATGCGCTGCCGGGCGTGGTGACCGGTATTGCTGCGCTGCTGTTTTTCCTGCGGCCGCTGCCGCTGGTCAACGTCAGCCTGTATGGCACGGTGTGGATTATCCTCGCCGCCTATCTTTCCAACTTCCTTGCGCTGGTGCTGCGCCCGACGCTGGCGGGTTTTGCCCGCGTGGAGCGCTCGCTGGATGAGGCGGCACAGCTTGCCGGTGCGGGCTTCCTGCGGCGTATGCGCGACATCCTGCTGCCGCTGGTGGCACCGTCGGCGATTGCCGGGGCAATTCTGGTGTTTCTTACCGCGCTGAACGAAATCCAGGTTTCGATCCTGTTGGTAACCTCTTCTACCCAGACGCTGGGACCGACCATCGTCTTCCTGGATGAGGGCGGATCGTCGACGCTGGCGGCGGCGGTGGGCTGCCTGATGATCCTGGTGGTGGTGGGGCTGATGCTGCTGGCCTCCTGGTGCGCGCGCAGGCACGAGGGCGTGCTGCCGTGGCAGGTATAAGATTAACGCGGCCGGTTTTAGACAAGGTTTATGACAGGATGCGGGAATCTGTATCGGAATATGTTTTGCCATAAAAGTGCCATATAGCGGGTCTAGTCTGCGGGCGACAGGGTTAACTTATTGATGATAATGAGGATGATTTATGCGCTTTCGTCTTACGCTTCTTGCCGCTTCGCTGCTGATTGGGCCGCTGGCACAGGCTAAAACCACCGCAGAGCTGCCGCAGATTGCGGCCATCGCCAACACCACAACCCCGGCCAGTAACAGCCCGGCGGTAGTCGCCCTGGAAGGCTCGGTGCAGACCGCGCTGATTAACAGCATCAAGGGTGACAGCGCCACGCTGGCGCGCAGCCAGCTGGAAACGGCAAAGCAGGGCGGTAAGCAGGTAGATAAAGCCTGGCTACAGGCCAGCGGCTATGATTTCGGTAAAAAGGCCAATCAGCAGGCGGGGATTGAACTGCTGAGCGCCTTCAGTAAGCTGCCGGAAGCAACGCTGGCGCAGAATCTGGCAACGGTAGAAAACATCAACCTGAACGCCACCGACGGCGCACGCCGCCAGGCGCTGGTGGATGCCGAAGGGCAGAACTACCTCTATTTCCTTGCCGATGCGCTGGGGCCAAAGCTGGGTGAGGCGTTTATCCGCGCCTATGATAAAGGCGAGCTGGGCAAGGCGGCGGCGCTGCTGAAGGCCAGTGAAGTCAGTACCAGCGAAGCGAAGAAGCACTTTGACTATAAGCGCCCGTTCCTGATCCCTGGCAACACCATCCATTTGGTGCCGGACAGCGCGGTAGCTAAAGATAACCACCCTTACACCGCAGATGGCGGGTCGTTCCCCAGCGGCCACACCAACACCGGCTACACCGATGCGCTGTTAATGGCACAGATGCTGCCGGAGCGCTATGTACCGCTGATCGATCGCGGTGCGCGCTACGGTTATTCGCGCATTGTTCTGGGCGTTCACTATCCGCTGGATGTGATGGGTTCAAGAATGGTGGCAGAGCGCAACGTGGCGCACTATCTCAACGATCCGCACTATCGTGAATTGTTCGATGCCGCGAAGCAGCAGTTGCGCAGCGCGCTTGAGAAAGAGTGCGGTACGTCGCTGCGCGAGTGCGCGAAGGTGCCAGCACAGGATGACCCGTATGCCGCCAAAGCGATGCAGACTTTCTATCGCTTTACCATGACCTACAACCTGCCTGTCGCGAAGGTGAAAGCCTCGCCGCTCGTTGTTCCTGAAGAGGCTGAGGTTCTGCTGGAAGCGCCGCTGCCGAATCTTAGCGCCGCCCAGCGCCGCCAGCTGATGGTACGCACCGCGCTGGCGGACGGTTATCCGCTCTCCGGCGATGCGTCGCAGAGCTTCTGGCAGCGCCTGAATCTGCATGACGCGGTGAAGGCGGCCGGGCGGTAAGTCTGCCGAGCGCCGGATACGAATTAACCTGATGTTTTATCATGCTAATGATGTAGTCTGAATGGGCTGAGAAAGCAGACGGCAACTTGTTGTTGTCGTCTGCATTGACTAACCCTAATGCGGTCTGTGGCCGCCAGAGAGAGTACAACATCAATGAGCGAATCCGGCACAACCCTCCGTATCGAACCCTACAGCGCAAAACACCAGGCAGCAGTTATCGATTTAATCCTGCCGATTCAGACTAACGAGTTCAGCATCCCCATCACCGCAGAGCAGCAGCCCGATCTTAACGATATCGAAAACTTCTATCAGCAGGGGCACGGTCAGTTCTGGCTGGCGCTGGTGGACGAGCGCGTGGTTGGCTGTATTGCGCTGAAGGATATTGGCAATCGCCAGGCGGCGCTGCGCAAAATGTTTGTGGCGGCTGAATATCGCGGTAAGGCTTACGGGACCGGGCTGGCGCTGCTGAATGTATTGCTGGCCTATGGCCGCGAGCAGGGCTTAAGCGATATCTTCCTGGGCACCACCGCGCTGTTCCTTGCCGCGCATCGCTTCTATGAGAAAAACGGTTTTACGGAAATCACCGTTCCCGAACTG
Organism: Erwinia sp. S38; assembly: GCF_016624545.1. Taxonomy (NCBI): domain Bacteria; kingdom Pseudomonadati; phylum Pseudomonadota; class Gammaproteobacteria; order Enterobacterales; family Erwiniaceae; genus Erwinia; species Erwinia sp. S38. The sequence goes on from NZ_JACVTS010000012.1 coordinate 34,531, forward strand.
CCCGCTTCCTTCCCGGTGATGAAGGTGGACACTAAATTCTATCGCTATACCTTTTAATACCGTCATGAAATGAAATTTTTTGACACATCTTGTTTTAACTTTCATCGCCACGTAGCATGCCCCTGCAAGATTTGAACTGAGAATTATTATCATTGTCCTTGTGGGGTTTGCTATGAAGATTTGGGGTAAAACGGGCATCCTGCTGGCCGGGCTGATCGCCTCTGCCAGCCTGTGGGCTGCGCCATTTGTAGTGGAAGATGTCAGCGGCCGTAAGGTTGAAATTAAATCGGAAGTGAAGAGGGTGATCCTGGGGGAAGGACGGCAGATCTATCTGCTGGCGGCCTTCGATACCGAGGCGCCTTTTCAGCGCGTAGTAGGATGGCGTGACGATTTGCCGAAGGCGGATTTCGACAGCTACCAGATCTATGCAGAGAAATACCCGCAGATTAAAAAGCTGCCGACCTTTGGTGGGGCAAAGGACGGTACGTTTAACGTTGAGCAGGCGCTGACCCTGAAGCCCGATCTGGTGCTGATGAACCTGGAATCGAAAGCGGCGACCGACGAGTCGAAGCTGACCGAAAAACTCGACAAGCTGGGCATCCCGGTGGTGTTTATCGATTTCCGCGAAAAACCGTTTGAGAATGCCGAAAAAAGCATTCGTATTATGGGCCAGCTGGTGGGTAAACCCGAGCGTGCTGAAGAGATCGTCGCCTTCCGCCAGCAGCAGATTGATATCGTGACCGACCGCCTGAAAAACTTCACCGGCAAGCGTCCGAAGGTGATGCTGGATCGCGCCGGTGGTTACACCGAAGAGTGCTGCATGTCGTTTGGCGATGAGAACTTTGGCCGCATGGTTGAAGTGGCTGGAGGCATTAATATTGCTAAAGGGCTGATCCCCGGCACCTTCGGCACCCTGAACCCAGAGCAGATTATCGCCGCGCGTCCTGATGTGGTGATTGTGACCGGTGCTAACTGGAAGAACTACAACACCGCCGGCGGTTGGGTGGGCGTGGGGCCGGGGGCGGATATCGCGGAAGCAACGAAACGCTTAACGGCGCTGATGGCGCGTCCGGCATTCCATACTCTGCCGGTCGCCACCAACGGCAATGCGCACGCGATCTGGCACCAGTTCTACGACAGCCCTTACCAGTTTGTGGCGATCCAGGCGATTGCGAAATGGCTGCACCCTGAGCTGTTCAAAGATATCGATCCGGATGCCACCTTCCGTGAATTCCATCAGCGTTTCCTGCCGGTAGCTTACAAACCGGGCTATTGGGTGACGTTACCTGCCAGCCACTAATTAGCGGCCACTAAACAAAGGGTGCTTTTCGCACCTTTTGTTCAATAACTTAGAAATCAATATCTTGGCAGAAAAATTCTTTATTATCGTTATTTCGCTCATATCCATTAACACTTCGCACTGAACTGCCACCTTTTTCTCCCCTATTTTATCTCCAGGACGATGTCACTGTTCTCTCCCTGCTGCTTGCGATACCCGGCAGGAGAACGGTGTCGTTTCAGACGTTATGGACAGGTTTAACAGGGAGTGAGCCATGAAAATCTTTATCCGGCGATGGTTATCAGCTCTGTTCATCATAGTATCGGCCACTCTGCATGCGGGAAGCGATTCGCAGGAGGAAGAGCTGCTGCACGACGATCGCCGTATGGTCTGCGGCGATCTCAACGAGCCCGTTCCGCAGACCAGCCAGCACCCCGGCAAGGTGGATCTGAAAGCGATAGCGGTATATTTGAAAAGCCTGGTCAGTGACGCTCCTCCTGCTTCTTCGCCAGTTGAAAGCGATTATGCAGAATAAAAAAAAACCACTCTCAATGAGAGTGGCCTGTGAGTCTGTTCGCGGACGCGCCTTTTCCGCTTAATACCGTCGATCAGTCGGCAGAGTGTGCGCCCGGCTCGCCCATCTTTTTCAAATCTTTGTCGAGGAAGAACAGTGCCTGGCCGCTGTTACCAACCAGAGCCAGTTTGTCCAGCACGGATTTGAACAGCTTCTCTTCTTCGTGCTGCTCGGCAACATACCACTGCAGGAAGTTAAAGGTTGAGTAATCCTGGGTGGTCATCGCCGCGTGGGCCAGTTCATTGATCTTTGCAGTGATCAGCTGCTCGTGCTGATAGGCCTGCTCCAGCACTTCATTCAGCGAGTTAAAGGTGACCGGCGGTGCATCAATGGTGCCCAGCACCGGCATCGCGCCGGTATCGCTCAGGTAATTAAACAGGCGCTGCATGTGCTGCATCTCTTCTACAGAGTGCTCACGCAGGAATGCGGCGGCACCGTCAAAACCCTTATCGTTGGCCCAGGCGCTCATTTGCAGGTAGAGGTTGGCAGAGTAGAATTCCAGATTCAGCTGATCGTTCAGCTTGGCGGTCATTTCATTCGTCAGCATGGTGACTCCTTAAAATTATTATTAACTGTGGATGACAGGTGATTTCTGCGCATTATGCACCCATCCATAGAAAATAAAAACCGTTTATTATAGCAAAAGCTAAATTTATTTTAGGTGATCTAACTCAATGATTTTGATTGTATTTATTTTTACTTTAAATATAATTCGTTCAGTTTTTTAAATAAGTTTGATAACCATTCTTATTAATAATTACATAACTTGTTGGTTGCGAAATGAGAATTAATCTCTTTAAGAATATTCTGTGCATGGATTAATTCTAGTTGAATAAGAAGCTTCTGCCACAGGGCAGAAGCCAGGTATTATCGCCGCTAAGAGACGGTGTTAGAAATATCCTTAAGGATCAGATCGGCAGCGCGTTCCGCGATCATAATGGTCGGCGCATTGGTATTGCCGCTGGGGATCTGCGGGAATATGCTGCAATCCGCAACGCGCAGCCCGCTGATGCCGTGAACGCGCAGCTTTAAATCCACCACCGAAGTCGCCGGATACGGGCCCATTCGGCAGGTGCCAATCGGGTGATAGACGGTTTTAATGTCGTCGAGTATGAAATTGGTGATGGCGTTGATGTCGTCTTCTTTCACCTCGTTCAGATGTAAAATATGCCCGACAATCGATTGCAGTGACGGGCTTCGCAGCAGGCGAAGCCCTGTCTGAACGGCCCGAATCTGCCCTGCCAGATCCGCCGGATCGCTAAGATAACCGGCATCGATAGCCAGTTCATCGCTCGGGTTACTGCTGCTCAGCCGGACCTCTCCGCGCGATTTACTCGGTAAATAGCCGACCTTCAACGTAATGCCGTGTTCGCTACCGGCGGGGTTTGCCCCTGGCCCGTTTTCAAAATTATCCAGAACCGGCAGGAAGTGCACCTGTACATCTGAGCGACCGCTGCCGGTGGTGTCTATCAGCGCGCCGCCCTCCAGGATGTTGCTGGTAAGCAGGCCGCCGCGGAAGAACTGCCACTGTGCGAAGTTTCTTACCGCCCGCAGACCTTTGTCCTCGCCCCACATACTGTTACCGGTGGTGACGGTAGCGTTCAGCGACATATGCAGATGGTCCTGATAATACTTACCGACTGGCAGATCGGCACAGGTAACAATGCCCACGCTATCGAGATGTTTTTGCGGCCCAATGCCGGACAGCATCAGTATTTTTGCGCTGCCGAAGGCTCCGGCACTGAGGGTCACCTCCCGGCGGGCATAGGCCAGGCATTGCTGTTTACCGTGCGTATGGTAAACCACTCCGCTTGCGTGGCTGCCTTCCAGAATAAGATGCTGTACTTCAGCATCGGTAATCGTGGTCAATTGTGGATTGTTTTTTACTCGATCGAGATAAGCGCGCGAGGTACTGGCGCGTTCCCCATGGTGAGTGGTGGTCTGCCACAGACCAACGCCTGCGGGCGCGCCGTCGTTGAAGTCGTTCACGTAGGGCAGGCCCTGTTCCTGTCCGGCACGGACAAAAGCATCCGTCAGCGGATGGCGGAACTGGTTTTCACTGACGCTTAGCGGCCCCCGCTGAGCGTGATAGGTTCCGCTCAGGCACTCATTGTTTTCTGCTTTTCTAAAGAAGGGGAGCAGATCGTTAAAGCTCCAGCCACGGCAGCCATATTCCTCCGCCCAGTCGTCATAATCCTGCGGCTGGCCGCGTAGATAGATCATACCGTTGACGGAGCTGCCGCCGCCCAGCACGCGGCCTTGAGCGACCTGCATCACGCGTTTATTAACATGCTGTTGGGGAAGCGTACGGTAGGGCCAGCGGGTTTTAGGGGAGAGTTTTACCAATCCGGCGGGCATTTTGTGGAACAGGCTGTTATCACGGCCGCCCGCTTCCAGCAGCAGGACGCTGCCTGCCTGGGCCTCAATCAATCGTGAGGCGATCACGCATCCTGCGGAACCGCCACCGATGATAATGTAGTCAAATTGCTGCTCTGCCATAGTTTATCTCCTGAAAGCGACGATTTGCGTCGTCAAAACATCCGATGTACTTCAGGAGTTAAACTACGTTTCACTCGGGGTGAATGGCTATTTTAAACGTGCGGATCAGAAATCCATTTTTACAGTGAACTGCACTTCGCGCGGATCGCCAATCTGGTTAGAGAGATTATTTGTCGCGATAGACGAGGTGTAGTACGTTTTGTCGAAGATATTCTTGACGTTAACCTGTAGCGTGACAGGATGCTCTGCTTTGATTTTGTAAGAAGCAAATGCATCGGCAACCGCATATCCCTGGAGGGAATAATCCTCGCCGTTGTCGCCGGAACGACGGCTGACCGCATGACCGCCGCCGCCGACGGTCAGCGTATTGCCGTCATACACGTTGTGGAAGTCGTAAGTCAGGAACAGCGATCCGGTGTGGCGCGGTACGTTTGGCAGCATCTTCCCCTGGTAATCGGGATCTTCCATCACTTTAGCGTCGGTATAACCATAGCTGGCGATGACGTTGATGTTCTGCGTCAGCGCGCCGGCAACATCCACCTCGACTCCGCGTGAACGCACCCGACCGGCGGTTTTCGCCACGCTTTCACCGTTAATGGTTTCGGTATACAACACGTTGTTTTTGTTGATGTTAAACAGGGTGACGTTGGCCGTTACGCCGTCAAACAGATCGAACTTGGCACCGGCTTCCCACGCGGTGGCGGTTTCCGGCGGCAGCTCGCCAATGTAGCTGGCAATCGAGTACTGCGGCATAAACGAACGTGAGACGTTAGCGAACAGCGAGATACCCGGCGTGGCTTTATATACCAGGCCAAACTTCGGTACCCAGGCATTGTCGGTGCTGTCGGTATTGACGTTAAACGGGCGGCCCTTACCGGCATATTCGGTAAAGTACTGATAGCGCAGGGCGCTGACCGCAATCCACTTATCGGTCAGATACAGAGAGTCCTGCACGTAGGCCGAGTAGCTGACCTGCTGAATGGTCTGGTCGCTGTCCGAGGCGGAGACCGTGGTGCATTTACCGGTCGAACCGTAGGACGGATTGTAGATATTGAAGTCCTGCACGTTCTTACAGCGGATCATATCGGTGCGCAGCAGATCGTAGTTCTCGTACGCCACCCCGGTCAGGATCTCGTTGTACAGTCCGCCAATCACCACGTCGCCCTGCAGATCGAAGCGCGCGGAATGCTGACGCTGGGCCGATCCCTGCGTGGCGTCAACGCGGCGGGTCAGGTTGCCGGTGGCGGCGTCATACTTCATCACGCGCGCCTGATTGTCGCTGTATTTATCCTGGCTGAAGCTGTAGTCAAACTTCGCCGTCCACTGATTGTTAATGCGGTATTCAGCATTCAGCTGCGCAAGATCCGATTCACCGTCGGTGATGTTGTACTCTTCATCAAAGCGAGTTTCACGGCTTACATTCACCGCGTGGCCGGTATTCAGATCGAAGATGGTGCCGCGATCGAACGGCGTACTGTAGTTACGATGGGCATAAGAGACATTGACCGTCGCATCGTCGCCAAACCAGGTCAGGGACGGGGCAATAAAGCTGCTGCGCTCCTTGCCGAAGTTGCGCCAGTAATCTTCGTGCTGATAGGAACCAATCAGGCGATACGCCAGGTTGGTGCCTTCGATCGGCCCGGTCAGGTCCACCGTACCGGTGCCGCCGCCAAAGCTGGTGGAAGTGGCTGAAACGGAACCGCCAAAGGTGCGTTCCGGGCGCTTGGTGATCACGTTAACCAGCCCGCCGGGGTCGAGGATGCCGTACAGCGTAGAAGCCGGGCCTTTCAATACCTCAACCCGTTCGGTAGCGGCGTTAAAGCTGCGTGGCAGAACGGTTTTCAGGCCGTTAGTCAGCACGGAACCATCGCGGTTGCTGCCGAAGCCACGGCGCACAAAGGCATCCTGCGTGCCGCCCAGAGTGTTGGTCTGCACCACGTTACTGACGTTGTTAAGCACTTCATCCAGCGTGGTGGAGTGCTGATCTTCAATCACGCGATCGCTGACGGTATTCACCACCTGCGGGATATCCAGCAGCGGCATATTGGTCAGGGTGGCTGTAGTAGAATTCAGTGGCTGATAGCCGGAGGTCATGGTTTTGTCAGCATCGGCGACGCTGGCTTCCACCGTCATCGTTCCCGCATCTTTCGTTGTTTTGTCGCTGCTGCTGGCCGCAGCGGGGGCTTCTGCCGCCATCGCTACCGAAGAGGCCAGCGTGCCGATGAAGATTGCTGAAAACAGCGCATAACCCTTTTTCCCCAGAAAAGAAGGCTTTAACTCAGTCATTTAATTTTTACCCTGCACGTGTCTCATCTTCGTTGCTGAGATGAGAGGAGTTTTCGTATTCATTGCCCGATTGATTGCGATTAACGCTGCCTACCCGTTAGCCCGTTTAATGGAGTCGGATATGTAATTGAGAATCATTCAAACATGCTGATATGTAGTAGTAAACGCAAAAATAAGGAAAAAATCATGCAAGCTTTTTAACGCCGGGTTGTCACATTTCCTGTCGGGTTATTATTTTTTAATTTGTTGATAATAATGATTAATTAAAATATTTTTCTTTCCTGAAGATTCCATAAAATCGCGAAGCGAGATGTTTTAATAAGCACCGCATTAATTCTTGACTACTACATTCATTCTACGCATGATCGAGAAAGATAATGAGAGTTATTTTTATTTGAGACTTACGCGCGCGCTGGCCGGGAGCCACGCCGTTGCGGTGCAGGAGTAGTCAATGCCACAGCGGGTGGAGCAGAGTGCGGGCGAGAACAGGGCCCGGCAGCAGGGGATCGAGCTGGATCGGCTGTCGGCCGGATACGGAAAGCAGATCATCGTTGATGATATCAGTTTGACGATCCCGGCGAAGAAAATGACCGTGCTGGTCGGCGCTAACGGTTCGGGGAAATCCACCCTGCTGACCACCATTGCACGGATGCTGACTCCCCTCGGCGGCAGCGTGCTGCTGGATGGCAAAAGTATTCATCAGCAGCCGACTAAAGCCGTTGCCCGTCAGCTGGGCATGCTGCCGCAGTCGCAGCTGCTGCCGGAAGGGCTGACGGTGTTTGAGCTGGTTTCCCGTGGCCGCTACCCGTGGCAGAACTTTATGCGCCAGTGGTCGGATGCGGATGAAGCGGCGGTTGAGCAGGCGTTACAGCTTACCGGCACCGCCGAATTTGCCCATCAGTCGGTGGACAGCCTCTCCGGCGGTCAGCGGCAGCGCTGCTGGATCGCGATGGCGCTGGCGCAGCAAACCCAAACCATTCTGCTGGATGAACCCACAACCTTCCTCGATCTGCGCTATCAGGTGGAGATCCTCGAACTGCTGCACGATCTGACCCGGCTGCATGGCCGTACCGTGGTCGTGGTGCTGCACGATCTTAACTTCGCCGTGAACTACGCTGACATGCTGGTGTTTATGAAGCAGGGGCGTCTGCTCGGCGTGACCGGTGAAGATGAAAACTGCACGCCGGAGATGATTAAAGCTGCCTTTGATGTCGATGTGCAGATTTCGATCAACCCGCTGACGCAGAAACCGTTCTTTATGCCGTTCCGCCGCCGCGATGGCCAGCGCTGATGCGTAGTCGGCCCCATTCCGTTCATCGCCACCCGCTGCGCCCCGCGCTGGCGCTGCCGATTCTGCTTTGCCTGCTGCTGATCGGCTCGGTGATACATCTGGGCCTTGGCGCGCGTTATATCGGCCCCTCAACCGTGCTACAGGCGCTACTGCACTTCGATCCGCGCAGCTTCGACCATAAGGTGATTGTGGAGCTGCGGCTGTTGCGGCTGGTTGCGGCCCTGCTGACCGGCGCGGCGCTGGGGGTGGCCGGGCTGTTGCTACAGGCGGTGATCCGTAACCCGCTGGGTGAGCCGCATATTCTCGGGCTGAACGCCGGTGCGGCGCTGGCGGTGGTGATCGCCTCGGCGATTGGCGCTGGCTGGGGCGGTTTGCTGGCCAGCCGCCCGCTGGTGGCCGCCTGCGGTGCCGCCGCGCTGTTTGCGGTGGTGATGCTGCTGGCTTCCGCCGGGCGCAGCGGGCTGACGCCGCTCAAGGTGACGCTGTGCGGCGTTGCGCTCTCTGCTTTTGCCTCCTCGGTGACCGCCGCAATCCTGATCCTGGACGAGCAGACGCTGCTGGAAATGCGTACCTGGCTGGCTGGCGATCTCGCCGGGCTGAGCTGGTCCGTGACCGCCGCCGCCGCGCTGCCTGCACTGGTTGGTATGCTGCTGGCGCTGGCGATTGCACCACGGCTTAACGTGCTGGCGCTGGGCGATCAGGTGGCCAGCGGGCTGGGGGTGAACATCGCTCGTACCCGCTTAATCGGACTGATCGCGGCCGCCCTGCTCTGTGGAGCGGCGGTTTCAGTGGCTGGTCCGATTGGGTTTATCGGGCTGGTGGTGCCGCACGTCGTGCGTAGGCTGATGACCGATGATATCCGCCTGGCCGTGCCGCTCTCGGCGCTGGGCGGGGCGCTGCTGCTGCTGCTGGCCGATCTGGTGGCGCGCGTGCTGATCGCTCCCCAGGAGCTGGCTACCGGGGTGATGACCGCGCTGGTCGGTGCACCGGTATTTATCTTTATTGCTGCCAGGTACTTCAAATGAAAAATACCGCGCAACGGCTGGGGTTTCATCGGCTGAGGCTGGGGCAGTTCACGCTGCTGCTGCGCCCGCGTCTGCTGTTGCTGGGCCTGCTGCTGGCAGCCGTGGCGCTGCTGCTGGCGGTGTTCGGCATCACTCAGGGATCGCTGCCCGTTCCCGCTTCGGACATTGGCCGGGCGCTGTTTTACCCGCAGCAGCTGAGTTCGCAGCAGCACTATATCGTCTGGGATATTCGCCTGCCGCGCCTGCTGATGGCGCTGCTGAGCGGAGCGATGCTGGGGATGGCCGGGGCGGCGATGCAGTCGATTACCCGCAACGGTCTGGCCGATCCGGGACTGATCGGCGTGAAGGAGGGGACCAGCGCGGTGGTGCTGGTGCTGATCCTGCTGTTTCCTTCCCTTAGCCTGCTGTGGCGGCCGCTGGCCGGGATGGCGGGCGGGCTGCTGGTGGCGCTGATCGTGGTGCTGCTGGCGCGCGACTTCTCGCGGCCGCGTTTTATTCTGATCGGCATCGGCGTTTCCTGGGCGTTTGCTGCCGGAATCGGGGTGTTTATGACCACCGCCGACGTGCGCGACGTGCAAACCGCGCTGGTATGGATGGCGGGCAGCCTGCACTCCGCCACCTGGTCGCTGCTGGCGGTGGCGTTTTGCTGGGCGCTGCCGGGGGCGCTGATCCTGTTCCTGACTGCCCGCGCATCGGACGTAGCGCTGCTCGGCGACCAGTCCGCTACCGGGCTGGGAGTAAGGCTCCGGCGGCTGTCGCTGATACGCTTCTGCGCCCCGGTGCTGCTGACCGCCGCCAGCGTATCCTGCGTTGGCAGCCTGGGTTTTGTCGGGCTGATCGCACCACACATGGCACGCTTTCTGTTGCGCGGCGGCCAGGTGGCGCTGCTCAGCGGCAGCGCGCTGCTGGGCGCACTGCTGGTTCTGTTGACGGATTCTATCGGGCGGCTGGCTTTTGCCCCGCTGCAAATTCCGGCGGGGATTGTGATGGCGCTGGTGGGCGGCCCGTTCTTTCTTCTGCTGCTGTGGCGTCGACGTGACGCGCTGTAAACCTTGAGGATGGCTATGCGCCTGCTACTTTCCCTGTTATTTCTGACCTGCCTGAGCGCCAGCGCTGCGGAACCAACGCAGCAGTTTACCGACGATCTGGCCCGCACGGTGACCGTGCCGCTGCATCCGCAGCGTATTGTTTCGCTACACGATCTGGATATCACTATTCCGCTAATTGAGCTGGGCGTGCCGCCGGTCGCCAGCCATGGCCGAACCCGCGCGGACGGCTCACATTTCCTGCGTTCCAGCGGGCTGCTGACCGGGGTGGACTTCGACAATTCATCGATCCAGTTTATCGGCACCGCCGATATGGATATTGAAGCCATCGCCGCCGCGAAACCCGACCTGATTATCACCGAACCCAGCCGCAACACCGCCATTGAGCAGCTGGAGAAAATTGCTCCGACGGTCAGCATCGACCACCTGGTAGGCGGCGCGCCGCGTATTTACAGCAAGCTGGCGCAGCTGACCGGCAGTCAGAAGCAGCTGGCGATCCTCGAGCGCCGCTACCAGGAGCAGATCAAACAGCTGAAGCTGATGGTGGATACTCAGCACATCACCGTCTCGGTGATCCAGGCGAATAAGGGCAAGATCACCGTTCATCACACCTATCGTGCGCTGGGCCGCGTGCTGCGCGATGCCGGATTCCGCTTCCCGCCGCTGATTGACAGCATTCCGGACGGCGACCGTATTGAGGTCAGCGCCGAGCGGCTGCCGGAGCTGGACGCCGATTATATTTTCGATACCTGGCGTTCCGACACCGGTGGGAAACCGCAGGAAGAGCTGGACGCGATGAACGCGATTATGCCCGGCTGGTGCGAGTTCCTGAACGCCTGCCGCAGCGGCCATTACATCCTGCTGCCGCGTGAAGAGACCATCTCCAACTCTTTTGCGGCGCTGAGCCTGATGGTGGCGCAGGTACAGTCGCATATCGCCGGGCGCCCGATGCCAGTGGCGAAATAATCGATGACGCGATGGCGCCTGATCCTGCTGAAACTGCACTGGCTGCTGGGGATGACCCTCGGCGCCAGCCTGTCGTTTATGGCGTTGAGCGGCGTGACGATGAGTTTTGAAGATGAAATTATGCAGGCCCTCAGCCCGCAGATGACCGTCAGCCCGCCGCAGGGCGGTGAGCCGATGTCGGCGGCGGCGATGATTGCTGCGCTGCGCCAGCAGCGCCCCGGCGAGCGGCTGATGTCGTTACAGATTGAGCAGCAGGACGATCGTGCCTGGACCGCCGCTTTCCAGCAGGGGAAAGGGCAGCGCAATCAGCGGGTGCTGGTGAATCCGTACAGCGGGCAGATCCTCGGGGAAGCGACCGGCGCGGCCTTTTTTGCCACGGTGCGTAATCTGCATCGCTTTCTCTCCCCTGAGGGGGATAACGCCATCGGACGAACGATTACCGGTGCCAGCGCCGTCAGCCTGATCTTCTTTGCCCTCTCCGGGCTGTGGCTGCGCTGGACAGCGGGCAGCCGCACTGCGCGGGAGTGGCTGCGTCCGGAGTTTCGCCTCAGCGGCCGCGCGCTGTACCGCATGCTGCACCAGGTGGCGGGCACCTGGCTGACCGTGCTCTATCTGGTCAGTGCGCTCTCCGGCCTGTGGTGGTCATCGCAGTGGTATCGCCAGAGCGTCACCTGGCTGCTCGGCAGCACACCGGCAGAAGTGGTGAAGAAGCCCTTAGCTGTGAAGAAAATGGCGGTGAAGCCCGCAGAGCCGGACTGGGATCGGATCTGGCAGCTGGTGGTTCAGTACTACGGCAGTCAGTACCAGTCGGCGCTGCTGTTTCTTCCCGCGCCGGGGAAGGCGATCCGCGTGCGCGTCCTGCCGCTGGATGCCCCGCACGACCGCGCGCTGGATGAGCTGAGCATCAATCCCCGTACCCTGAACGTCACCCGGCAGATGCTGTACCGCAGCCTGCCCACCGGGGAACGCATTTTGACCGATATGGACCCGATCCATACCGGGGCGCTGTTTGGCATTCCGGGCCGCATAGCGATAACGATTTCCAGCCTGTGCATGCCGCTGTTTTTTGTCACCGGGCTGCTGATGTATTGGAAGCGGCGGCAGCGCCGCAATAATCCGGCATCTTCTGAGGAGCATTTGTGAATTTATCAACCGAACGCACCGGGTGGGTTCCGCGCCCGCTGGATGCTGAACTGACCGACTATCTGCCGCAGCCGCTGACGGCGGAAGTCAACGTCGGCTGGCTGGCCGCTGACGGTGCCGTGCGCCTGAGCGGGTCCGGCCACGCGCGCTATGTTCTTGAAAAGCTGACCGCCGCGTTTGCACATTATCACCCGCAGGCTCGCTTTGCCATTGAGCTGAAGGGCACGCCGACCGCGATGGCCTTCGCCATTAACGATAAGGCGATGCTCAGCGTGATGGGGCGTGAGATCACCCCGATGGAAAGCGTCCCCTGGCGCAAGCAGCGCGGTGCAGAGCCGCTGGGCATTCGGGTGGCGGGTGCCGCGCTGGATACCCGTCAGCATCTGGCAACCTCGCTGGCGATCTATGTGCATCATACCAATCCGCTGGCGCGGATAAGCCTCAGCCAGCTGTCCCGGATCTTTACCGCAGGCAATGTCGGTGGCGATTACAGCCGCTGGGGGCAGCTGGGGCTGGGCGGTGACTGGGCGGATCGGCGGATTGTGCCGCTGACCACCCAGCAGTACAGCGGTTTCGGCAGCTATATGCAGAAACACCACTTTGGCGGGCGGGCGCTCAGCGCCGACTGTGAATATCTGGTAGGGACCGATCGCCTGCTGGAACGGCTGGAGCAGGAGCCGTCGGCGATATGCGTGGCGGCCATCGGGCGGGAAACGGCCCTGCTGCGCGCGCTGCCGCTGGCTATTAATGACGCGGGGCCGTGGCTGAACGGCACCGTGGATGAGATGACGGCGGGCGACTATGCGCTGGGGCGCTACCTGTGGTTTTATCCGGCAATCCGCTACGGTGGCGGGCTGGATGCGCTACAGCGGGCGTTTCTGCGCTTTACGCTGTCGCGGCAGGGGCAGCAGATTATTGCCTCCCAGCCCGATGGCTATCTGCCGCTCAGTGCGGCGGATGCCCGGGCGGAGCTGTTACAGCTGGATCTGGCGGAGGGAGCCTGATGTCTGAGTTATTTTGTCTTACCGGCAATGACGGCATGGCGTCGCTGATCGAACCGTGGTGCGCGATGCTCTCCGCACGGCGGCCAGAGCAGCAGTTTCAGCTCAGCCTGGCCGGTTCGTCCACCGCCATCATGGCGCTGGCGGCGGATGCCTGCCTGCTGGCCCCGATGTCGCGCGCGCCCTGGGCGCAGGAGCTGGCGGCGTTTCGCAACGTTAAGGGTTATCAGCCGACGGGCATTCAGATTGGCTGGTGCGGCCACGGCCCACGCGCGGGTGCGAAAACCCCACCCGCTATCTGGCTGCACCGCGATAACCCGCTGGCCGGTCTGAGCACGGCGCAGCTGGCGGCGGTGTTCTCCTCCGGTTCGCCGCAGGGGGATATCACCTGCTGGTCCCAGTTAGGGCTGGGCGGGGCCTGGCAGCACCGGCGCATTCACCTTTACGGCCTGCGCGACGACGGCAAGTATGCCAGCGCTTTCCGCCGCGCTCATCTCGGTAACCGGCAATTCCCGCGCCACTACGAGCCGCTGCCGGATCGCCGCGCGGTGCTGGAAGCGGTGGCCGCCGATCCTTTCTCGCTGGGGGCCGTTGGCTGGTTTAACGCAGCCGCGTTGGGTGACGCAGTGCGCGTACTGCCGCTGGGCCATCATGAAGGGGATTATCATTTGCCAACCGCCGGGGCGGTGCAGGCAGGGAACTATCCGCTGGGCAGTGCCGTTATGCTGTGGTTCGATCTGCCGCCCGGCAGCATCCCTGAGCCGCGTCTGGCGGAATTTCTGCAGCTGGCGTTGTCCGATGCCGGGCAGCAGGTGGTGGCTGCACAAAGCGCATCGCCGGAGGGCTATCTGCCGCTGAATCAGCCGATGCTGCTGGCGCAGCGTCTGCGACTGGAGCGGCTAATTAACGGAGAAACTCAGGGATGAACAGATTGCTGACGAAAAAAACGAAAACGCGCGTGGATATCTACGGCGAGCGCTTCCGTGCCCGGGGGCCGGGGCTGTCGCCGCGCCTGCTGGCGGTGGCCAGCTACATCAACGATAACCGCGAGGTGGTGCTGGAATATACGGCGATGGAGATCGCCGCCGCGACGCAAACTTCCGACGCAACGGTAGTCAGGGCGATTCAGGCGCTGGGATTTGCCGGACTGCGCGATCTCAAGCAGACCATGGAAAGCTGGTTCGGCCCGGGGATCACCTCGGCAGAAAAAATGAGCTCGACGGTGAATGCGCTCTCCTGCGACGTGAACTCCAGCATCGACTTCGTTCTTGAAGGGCATCAGCACGCCTGCGAAGTGCTGTCGGAACCGCACAACCGTGCGGCCATGTCTCGCGCCGTAGCGCTGCTGGCGGAGGCGCGGCAGGTCGGGATTTTTGGCATTGGTGCCTCCAGCATCCTGGCTGAATACGCCGCGCGCCTGTTCAGCCGCAACGGCATTCCCGGCGTTCCCCTGAACCGCACCGGGGTGATGCTGGCCGAGCAGCTGATCAACCTGCAGCGCGGCGATGTACTGATTATGATGGCGCAAAAGTCGGCGCACCGTGAAGGACTGACGACGCTGCGTGAGGCAAAGCGGCTGGGTATTCCAACGATCTTGCTGACTCACTCCATTGATTCCCGCTTCAGTAAAGAGGTTCAGGTGGTGATCAACGTGCCGCGCGGTGGGGAGAATGGCAAGGTGCCGCTGCACGGCACGGTGCTGGTATGCCTGGAGATGATTATTCTGTCGGTGGCCTCCACGGCTCCGCAGCGCACAATTAAGTCGATGAAGCGTATTCAGGAGCTGTATCGGGCAATTGGTAAATCAGGCGCAAAAAAAGCGTAAGAATATTCCGGTGAATTCCAGTATTCCCGGAATGGTCGCACTAATATTTCCAGAGAATTATTAACCTTTAATAAGAGCTGTCAGAATTTTTTTAGATAAAAATGTACTTATATTCATAAAGTGCTAAAAAAGCGGATGTTTTAGTTTAAAATCCGGCGGCCGCAACGGATTGCGATGCGGATAATTTGTGATTTTATCTTCATATTGTGCTGCAGGAGTTTTCAATGGATAGTAATACGCCCCTCGTACGGCGACGCATTCTCATGTGCCCTCTGACATGCCTCACTTTATCGATCAAAACACCGAGCTGGACTTGATCGATGTTCTTACTATTATTCTTCGGAAAAGTTTCCCATTCTGGCTTTTATTATTGTTGCAGCGCTGATGGCCTGGCGCGCAAGCTGGACATTGAGAAATCCCTGCCGGTGGGATCGCTGAATGACGAGCTGCAAAATCGCCGGGTGTATATCGAAAAACTGGACGCGCTCAAGATCGAGCCTGGGGACGATGTGCCCTTCAAATATATGAGTGCCCCCTCTGAACCACTGACCCGCGATGCCCCCAGGCGTACACTGATGGTTTTGCTGTTTGCACTGGTCGGGATGGCGATCGGCTGCGGTTTAGTTCTGATGAAGAGTGTGATGGCGAGTCGCGCGGTGAAGTGAATGTTATTAAAAGAGAAAGAAGGCGGACAATGTCCGCCTTACTGGTCTCAGGCTGATGCCGCCGCAGGACGGCTGCGCTGCTGCGCCAGTTTAACCACGTAATAAATCACGCATGAAATCAGCAGTGAGTTAATCGTTGGTACACCCCATTCGGTTAACAGGCCCACTGCGCTTCCCACCAGGGTGGCAATAATCGCGACCCAGCCAATCACCGGCGTTTCGCTGTCTTTCGGCAGTTCACCCAGCAGACGGCTGCGGTCAAGCAGACCACGGTGGCTGCGCAGCAGCAGATAATCCACCAGCATAATGCCGAGGATTGGAGGGAAAACTACGCCCAGCACGGTCAGGAAATCGACGAAGCGATCGAGGATGCCCAGCACCGACAGCAGGGTGCCGAGCAGGCCGATCACCAGCGTCGTGCTGCGATACTTCAGCTTTTTACCGCTGATCCCTTCCACGGCGTTAATCACCCCCAGCGATGAGGAATAGAGGTTCAGATCGTTAACGCGCAGGGTAGAGAGGATCACCACCAGCAGCCCCACACCGCCCGCGGCCTGCGACATAATCGTCACGACGTCGGCGGTTTGCAGCGTACGGGCGATCAGAATGGCCAGACCGTTGACGATAAACTCACCGGCAATAATCGTCAGCAGGGTAATGCCCGCCACGTGCTTAGACGATTTCGAATAGCGGGTCAGGTCCGGGGTCATCAGACTGGCAACAATTGCACCGCCCACCACCATCGTAATTGCCGCGCTGATGGTCAGCGGGGAACCGGTCGGCGGCAGATCGATAATCTCCTGCAGGGTGTGGCCGGACAGCGTATGGAATGAAATAAAAGCAACCAGACAGATAAACAGCGGTACGGCAATGCGTGCGGTCACGCGCAGTGCCTTAAAGCCATAGGTCACCAGCACGGTCAGCAGCAGACCGGAAAGGCTGGCGGCCAGCGGGAAGCCTAGCCTGTCGCCGAGCGCAAAGTTCAGCGATTTAGCGAAGATGGCATTCTGAATGCCAAACCAGCCAAGCAGGCTGACGGCTACCACCAGGCCAATCAGCACGGAGCCGATACGGCCAAAGCCGCACCAGCGTGCCAGCAGGCTACCGGAGATCCCTTCACGCATCCCGGCATAGCCCAGGCCCCAGGTCACGATACCAAAAATAACGCTACCGGCTAAAATCGCCAGAAACGCGCTGGCCAGATCCATCGAATCACCCAGCACCGAGCCGAGCATAAACTGATCCAGCGCGGTGAGCATGCCCATATGCACCACGGCAACACTCAGGAACGAGACGCGCTTGTTCTCGG
The DNA here is from genome assembly GCF_016624545.1 of Erwinia sp. S38. Taxonomy (NCBI): domain Bacteria; kingdom Pseudomonadati; phylum Pseudomonadota; class Gammaproteobacteria; order Enterobacterales; family Erwiniaceae; genus Erwinia; species Erwinia sp. S38. The sequence goes on from NZ_JACVTS010000012.1 coordinate 51,440, forward strand.
GAACGCGGCTTAGCGGGTAGTCTTCTATTTTTATCACGATCTGTTTCCTTGAAAATTAAATAAACTGGATGCCCTTTTCGATCAGGCGGTCCGGAATAAAATTGTCTAACCCTGCGTGACGGCAATACTCTTCAAACTGATTGAGCGTGTGCACCCCGGCCTTCTGGTAGAGGCTGTAAATCCGGTTTTCTACCGTGCGATGGCTGAGGTTATAGATGCGGGCGATCTCCTTGGTGGATAGACGCTGTAGCAGTAAAAACAGCGTATCCAGCTCCGAACGGGTAAACAGATCGGTACTGACTTCGGTGGTCAGCACCCCTGGTTTTTGCTGGGTGATATATTTCAGCGGCGACAGGGTGTCGAGCAGCCGGGCATTCCAGGCCACGCCAATAAATATGCCACCGTCGCCGTACAAAGGAATTTTTTCGCTGACGTAGGGTGTCAGACTGTCCTGACCAAACCAGAAATGAGTTTCAATCACCGCAACCCGGCCGTGACAGGCTTCGGTGCGGCGATCGTGCTCGATCAGTTCCTCTTCACACTCCGCCCAGGAAGCGGGAAACTCACTGTCGAACTTTCCCTCAACGGCAAATTCCTTTGGCGTGTTGGTATAGCGATACGCCATATCATTCATATAGATATGGCGTGACTCTGCATCCTTGATGCCCCAGGGTTCAGTTAAGTGTTCCATCATGGCAATCATTGCGTTCAGATTTAACTGCTGCTTTGCATCTGAAACGTTCATATCTTCCCCCTGTAACCTCACTATCAGAGCTTTTTCGCCAGATAGTGCCGGGTATGTTGATGGGCGTAATCACCCAGTTCTCCGTAGACGGAATAGCCTAACTTTTCGTAAAAGCCTCGCGCCTGAAAATCAAACGTGTCGACATAGGCCATATGGCAACCGCGTTTTTTGGCTTCCTGCTCTGCATTTTGCATTAAATCGCGCCCGACACCTTTGCCGCGACAGTCATCGCTGACCCACAGATACTGCACCTCCAGCCCTCCCCACCACGTGCGGGCAACAAGACCGGCCATTATCTGGTTCTGCTCATCGCGCAGAGTCAGAAACAGGGGATGGATGTCTACCGGGGTGGTTTTAGCGTTGTGGGTCCACAGACTGTCGATGACATACTCTTCATCTGCGGCGGCGGGTTTGTCAGTAATAGTAATTTTCATTGTTAGTCCGATATCATTATATGAAGTAAAATTAATAAGATAAGTTGCGCATTAACAATGGGTAATTATCATTTTGGTTTTCAGCAAACAAGAGTGTTTTTCTCCCGTTCCCCCGAGGTAAAAAAACATCTACTGTAGTGATGACCGGGCAATGCCGCTATGCAGATCACACTATTATCAATTTGCCGGGTAGTTTGACAAGATTTCTTTGCGCCTCACCAGGGCCATTTCTCGATGGTACACACCCATTTCTCGCCACGATTGACGCGAATGGAGTGATAATAAAGAAAGATAACTGATAATTTAAAAACAAATAAGTTCAGGAAATCTTTTCAAAGATAGCTGTATCTTTTCAAAGGACCGCGAGTTTCGGGTCCCTTGAGTTTTTCTCAGGCTTCCCCGTTCGTTACCGCAACCCGCCAGACATCGTAATCACCACTTTGCCACAGTGCTGCTGACTATCGAAATAACGCCACGCTTCTAACGTTTCCGAAAAAGCATATACCCGGTCAATAACCGGCTGTAGCAGGCTCTGTTCCAGCGCCAGGTTCATACGTTCAAAATCTTCCCGGCTGCCCACGCTGAAGGGGCGAACGGTGGCACCGCTGGTGAACAGCGTCATAAAATCAACGGATTGCTCCCCATTGGCAACGAAGCCCAGCAGCGCGATCTCGCCACCGGATGCGGTCGACTTCAGCGAATTGTTCAGCGTTCCCGGTCCGCCAATCTCCACCACCCGCTGTACCCCTTCGCCGTTGGTCAGCGATCTGACCTGCTGATGCCAGTCGGGATGCTCACGGTAGTTAATGGTATGCGTCGCGCCGAGTTGGTGTAGCAGTGCCGCTTTTTTATCGCTGGACGTGAGTGAGATAATCTTCAGACCCATCTGTCGGGCAAACTGTACGGCAAACAGCGCTACGCCGCCGGTGCCCTGAGTCAGCACCGTTTCACCCGGCAGCAGGGGGCGCGACTGCAACAGACTGTTCCACGCGGTCACCGCCGCACAGGGCAGGGTCGCGGCCTGTTCATCGCTCAGATACGACGGGACGGTGACCAGTGAAGATTCATCTATTACCTTATACTCGGTGAGCCAGCCGTCCGCCCGGCTTCCCCATGCGCCGCCGCTGTTACCCCGCGTCAGGCTGCCGCCCAGCCACTGTGGGAAAAAGATCCCTGCCACGCGCTCGCCGCAGGCAAAACGCGTGGCCTCTTCCCCGCACTCCACGATGTAGCCGACGCCGTCTGAAAGCGGGATCAGCCCCGCCTGCGGTGCAAGCGTGCTCTTGCCATGCAAAATGGCCAGATCGCGATAGTTCAGGCTGACGGCGGTCACGCGGATCAGCACCTGTTTACGTCCCGGCCGCGGGCGGGGTTCTTCAACGCGATGAAGATGGTCGATGCTGCCAAAATGATTAAGACGATAGCTGTACATGGTTGTGCCCTCTGCTGATGTAATGCCGCTACCTTACCCGCCTGCCGCTGTACAGATAATGACTGAACAGGTATTTTTACTGACTTATCGTCCAGAAAAGGTCATGAGATGGCTCTGCTTGATGATGTTTTTGCCGCAATGCGCGTGAACAGCGCACTCCATTCGCGCCTGCGGCCGCGTGCGCCCTGGGGCGTCAGCTTTATTAAAAGCACGTCGATTCGCTTTGGTTTTATGCTGGAAGGCCAGGGCTGGCTGACGGTTAACGGCCAGCCACCGCAGCGGCTGCGCAGCGGGGAGGGATTTATTGCCAGACCGGGCGTGCTACTGTCGCTGAGCGACGAGCCGCAAACGCCCACTCGCCCCTGTGAGGAGGTTTTTGCCGACTGCGCGGGTAAAAGTGCCGTTTTTGGCGGGGAAGGGGAGAAAGCCGAACTACTGTGCGGCTGGCTGACCTTTGATGCCGGTGGCGCTCAACCGCTGCTGTCATTGTTGCCAGACTGCGTGGTGATCCCGGCGGATGCGGAGCGTTCGCCGCTGCTGGCCGCCACGCTGCAGCTGCTGGCGCTGGAGACCGATGCTCCGCATCTGGGTTCGCAGATTGTGGTCAGTCGGCTGGCGGACGTGCTGTTCGTGCAGGCCATCCGTACGCACTACCAGCAAATGCAGCCGCAGCAGGGATGGATGGCGGCGCTGGCCGACGGCCGCCTGCGCCCGCTGATCGGGCAAATCCATCAGCAGTTAGACTTTCCGTGGCGGCTGAGCGAAATGGCGAAGCAGGCGGGCATGTCGCGTTCGGCGTTTACCGTGCATTTCAAGCAGGTGACCGGCGAAACCCCGGGTGAGTATCTGACCCGCTGGCGCATCTGGCGTGCGCGCTGCCTGCTGCGCCACCCCGAGCTGGCGCTGGAAGCTATCGCCCGGCAGGTGGGCTATGATTCCGCCATTACCTTTGGCCGGGCATTCAAGCGCCATGAAGGGCAGACGCCGGGGGAATATCGGCGCGCGCTGGCAACGTAGCTAAGCCATCCGCGTTCTGAACGCGTGCGCAAGTGCCGGGACTGGTGCTTGTGCAAACGTTATGGCTTGATGCTACATTCGCCCATTCGCCCATTCGCCCATTCGCCCATTCGCCCATTCGCCCATTCGTGCATTTGCGCATTTGTGCATTTGTGCATTTGTGCATTTGTGCAGTCGGGCTGGATAAGCGAAACGTTCAGCTCTCTACGGGCGCTGTTGATCCAGCAGGGCGTGCAGGTTATCCGCCGTCAGCGGCCTGCTGAATAAAAAGCCCTGTAGTAAATCGCAGCCCGCGGCTTCGAGCATCGCGCGTTGGGCGTCGGTTTCCACCCCTTCCGCCGTCACGGTAATCCCCAGGCTGTGCCCGAGAGTGATCACCGATTCGACGATGGTTGCCGAGTTGTCGCGCACTCCCAGCGACTGGGTAAAGGTCTGATCGATTTTGATGGTATCAACCGGGAACTGGATCAGGTAGCTGAGGCTGGAATAGCCGGTGCCAAAATCGTCCAGCGCGATGCTGAATCCGGCTTCGCGCAGCGTATTGATATTCTGCAAGGCGCGCTCTTTATCTTCCAGCAGTACGCCTTCCGTGATCTCCAGTTCGATCTGGCAGGGATTGATGCCGTGACGCGCCACGGTCGTCATGAGTGTACTGATAAAGTTTTCAGCCAGGAACTGAAGCGGCGAGACGTTGATCGCCACAATCAGCTGCGGGCAGGTGGTGGCCATCTGACAGGCTTTCTCCACCACCCAGTCACCGAGCGGGATAATCAGCCCGGTTTCTTCCGCCAGCGGCACGAAGTCAGCCGGAGAGATGGGACCGAGCTTCGGGTGATGCCAGCGCAGCAGCGCTTCAACGGCGACCGTTTTTTTCCCGTTGATATCAAAAATTGGCTGATACAACTGGGTCAGTCCGCTGTCATTTTCCAGCGCCAGACGCAGCTGCTGTGCCAGCCTCTGACGTTTTTGCAGGGCTTCATCCATCGCCGGAATAAACAGGCGATACTGCCCGCCGCCTTCGGCTTTCGCGGCATAAAGCGAGATATCGGCTTTGCGCATCAGCTCCAGCCGGTCGGTGCTGTCGAGCGGGGCGAGTGCCACGCCGATGCTGACGCCGATCCACATCGCATTGCCGTTCAGCTGCATCGGCTGCGACAGGTGAGCAATAATCTGCTGGCACAGTTGGTCAACCTGCTGCCGATCCGTGACGTTGGCCATCATGATCACAAACTCATCGCCGCCCAGTCTGCCAATCGAATCTTTAATCGGCAGCAGGCTGGACAGCCGTTTACTGACTTCCATCAGCAGTTCATCGCCGGTGTGGTGACCCCAGGTGTCGTTGACGATCTTGAAATGATCGAGATCCAACATCAGCAGGGCAAGGCTATCGCGGTCGGTCTCCAGCACGCTGAGTCGATGATTCAGCTGCTCCTCAATCCATTTGCGATTAGGCAGGCCGGTTAAAATGTCATGCAGCGCGATGTGACGGGAACGGGCTTCGCTGGCGGCCAGCTTTTGCATCGAGCGGGTCAGATTCAGCGAGGAGTGCCACAGGCGGCGGGTCATCACCAGGCACATCAGGGCAATACTGAGGATGGCCAGAGCAATCAGCGGGCCGGTAAACAGCAGCATTTGACTGCCGGGGCGCATCGGCTCCCAGGAGACATCGCTGACCGGCGTTCCCTGATGTGAGGTCAGCAGGAAGCCTGCGCTGTTCGGCTGATCCGGTTGCCTGGCGCTGAAGCTGAAATTACTCACCACGCCACGATGGGTTAGAAAATCAACAAAGCTGCTGCGCAGATAGCGGATAAACACCAGCTGATAGCCGCGATCGTCGCCGGGCAGGCTGGCAACGGCCACTTCTGCCACGCGTTCGCGCAGGCGGATAAAATCGCTGGTCAGCGTATTGGAGGCACGCAGGCCCGGCGCCAGCTGTTGGGCTATCTCATGGTAGCGCTCAACGGGCGCAGGGGCGTCTGAAAACCAGGCAGCCAGCGGGCGCTGGTGGGCATCCACCAGATAAACTTCGTCATCGCCAATCAGCCGAAACAGCCACGGGGCGGCCGCATCTGACTGTAGCAACAGTGAAACCGGCTGTGTTTCCCGCAGCAGATTGCGGTGCTGCTGGCTGAACTCTTCCAAATGTTGAGCCAGCAGGTTTTTGATCACCTGCTGCTGTTTTTCCAGCGCCTTATCGTTGCTCTGCGCCGTAACCCACCAGGCGGTAAGCCCACACCCCAGCAGAGAAAACAGCACCACCGCCACCACTGGCGCGATAACATTACGCGTGAACTCCCGGCGCAAACTGGCAACCGTGCTGTGTTTGTTTTTCATTGACCTTCCAGGATAGACGCGTTGTAGTCCCAGGAAACCACCGATCTTGAGATAGCAAACATTACCTCATTGACCATTTTTGGCAAAGATAAACCCTTGGATAACGTCATGAATAGGTCAGTTATTGTTGTATCAAGGGTTTTTGGTGAAAATGGGTTTCCTGAAAGTGCCAGTTATCCAGGCGAATTGATCAATTAAAGCACCACACACATCGGGCGTCCACACACCGGATCGGCATGGATTTCTGCATTAATGCTTAAAACCCGATGCAAAAGTTCCGGGGTCATCACCTGTTCTGGCGTGCCGCTGGCGACCACCTGACCGGACATCATCAGCACCAGATGGTCACAATAGCGGCTGGCCTGGTTCAGATCGTGCAGCACCGTCACCACGGTTTTTCCCTGCTGCTGCTGGCGGCGTAGCAGAAGCAGCAGCTCAACCTGATGATTGATATCCAGCCAGGTGGTCGGTTCATCCAGCAGCAGCAGCGGCGTATCCTGTGCCAGCGTCATTGCCAGAAACGCCCGCTGGCGCTGACCGCCGGACAGTGTGCTGAGCTGTTTTTCAGCGAGATTGCCGATCTGCACTTCGTCGATGGCCGCCTGTACCCGCTGGCGGTCAGCCGGGCCCGGGCGACCAAACAGATTAAGCCACGGGCTGCGGCCGTAACCTACCAGTTCCCGCACGCTAATCCCTTCCGGCACGCTGTGCTGCTGCGGAAGCAGGGCAAGACGCTGTCCCAGCTGGCGGGCGCTCAGTCCGGACAAATCGTCATCCCCCAGCATTACCCGTCCCTGCCTGGGTTTCAGCAGCCGCGAACAGCAGCGCAGCAGTGTGGATTTACCGCAGCCGTTAGGGCCAAGCAGGGCGGTGATCTTCCCGGCGGGCAGCGTCAGCGAGAGGTTTTGCAGAATGGGCGCGCTGGTGTAACCGGCACTCAGCCCGTCGACGGATAATGGCATCATTATTAGCGGGTTCTCATTAACAGCCAGAAAAAGTAAGGCGCGCCAATCACCGCCGTCAGCACCCCGGCGGGCAGCTCCAGCGGCGGGTGCAGCGTGCGTGCCAGCAGATCGGCCAGCATCAGCAGCAGTGCGCCGGTCAGCATTGCCGCCGGGATTAGCCAGCGGTGGCGGCCGCCCACCAGCCGCCGCGTCAGATGCGGGGCAACCAGTCCGATAAAGCTCAGCGGTCCGCAGACGGCCACGCTGACGGCGGCCAGCGCCAGTGCCAGCAGCAGAATTCGCCGCCGCGCACGGGGAACCTCCACGCCGAGCGTCGCCGCTTGCTCATCGCCCAGCCCCAGCAGATCGAGGCTGCGGCACAGCAGCAGACTGAGCGGCAGCAGCACAACCAGCCACGGCAGCGCCAGCCAGACAAACGGCCAGCTGCGTCCCCACAGGCTGCCGGTCAGCCACAGCAGCGCCTGGTTGATCTCCAGCGGGCGGGAGAGCATCAGATAGTCGGTGATGCTGGCGTAAAAGGCGGTCAGCGCCACGCCGAGCAGCGCCAGCCGTAGAGGAGCGCTGCCGCCGGCCAGCAGCCGCAGCAGCAGGAAGGCCAGCAGCGCACCGGCAAAGGCCAGCAGCGGCAGCCAGGCCGCCGACAGCGCCGGGAACAGCATCAGCCCGGCAATCGACATCAGTCCGGCGGCGTGATTCACTCCGAGGATTTCCGGCGAGGCCAGAGGATTGCGAATGGCCCCCTGTACCAGCACGCCGGACACCGCCAGCGCCGCGCCCACCAGCATCGCCAGCAGGGTGCGCGGCAGGCGATACTCCATCAGGGCAAAGTAGCGATCGTCCGCCGGGTTCAGCGCCTGATACAGCGCGTGAAAGCTGAGGGTTTCACTGCCGTAGCGCAGCGACAGCGGCAGCACCAGCAGGGTGAAAATCAGCAGCAGCAACATGGCGGCCAGCGGCTGCCGTCCCCGTTGATGTTTCATATCCGCCTCCGAACCAGCCAGACAAAGCACGGCGCGCCGATCAGCGCCACCACAGCCCCGGCGGGCAGCTCGGCGGGGAACGCCAGCCAGCGCGCAATCACGTCGGCCAGCAGCATCAGCAGCGCGCCGAACAGCATACAGGCGGGCAGGAGACGCCGCAGATCGTGGCCGATCCATGCCCTGGCCATATGCGGCACCAGCAGGCCGAGAAAGGCCACCGGTCCTGCAACGCTGACGCAGCTGCCGACCAGCACCACCACCAGCAGGTTGACCGCCGTGCGCAGCATCCCGGGATTGACTCCCAGCGTGTGTGCGCTGTCGTCGCCCAGCCGCAGCAGGTTCAGACGCGCCGCTAGCAGCCAGGCCAGCGGCATCAGCAGTGCGCTGAACGGCAGCAGCTGCCAGAACTCGCGCCAGCGCACGTGGGACACGCCCCCGGCCAGCCAGTGCAGGATGCCGTAAGTGTGATCCTCCGCCAGCAGCAGCGTTGCGCGGGTCAGCGCGGCGCAGAGTGCGGACACAGCGACCCCCGCCAGAATCAGTCGGCTGCGGTCACCGGCAGACCGCCAGCCTTTGCCCAGCAGCATCACCATTCCCCAACTGACACCGCCGCCCGCTGCCGCCAGAAGTGCGAGGCTGTAACCGGCGATCCAGCCGGGATTAAAGGCGCTGGCCAGCACCATGGCCAGCGCCGCCCCGGCGTTAATACCCAACAGGGAAGGGGAAGCCAGCGGATTACGCGTCAGGGTTTGCAGCAGGCAGCCCGCCAGCGCCAGGCTTGCCCCCAGCAGCATCGCCACCAGGCTACGCGGCAGGCGCAGGTTAAACACCAGCGCCTGCGGTAGCGCGGTGGCCTTACCTGGCAGTAGCGCGCTCAGCGCCTGCCACGGGCCGATCGGCAGCGCCGACCCGCTGAACAGCGACAGCCAGAAGGCCAGCGCCAGCAGCATCAGCGGCAGCCCCCAGGCGAGCAGCGGTCGGCCTGCCATCATGGCTGCACGGTTACCGGCTGATGATGCAGGATCGCCACCAGATCGCGGGCGATCTGCTCGGCGGCAAACAGCCCGCGCATCCGCGCCCAGCCGTTGCTGTCCACTTCAGCCACCTGATTTTTCTGCGCGGCGGTTAACATTTGCCACAGCGGGTCCTGCTGCCAGTCGCGCACGATGCTCTGCTGACGGTAGTGGGCGACCAGCAGCCAGTCGGGGTTGATTGCCAGCAGCTGTTCCAGGTTGATGCTGGCAATCGGGCTTTGCCCTGCGGACTCTGGCACGTTCATCCCCAGCGCGGCCAGTACGCTGCCGGTGTAACTGTCGCGGCTGTGCAGATTAAACTGCTGCTCGCGCGAGGTGCCGAACACCAGCTTCAGCCCTTTGGGCAACTGACTGGCAAAATCTTTAATTCGCTGATGATGCAGCGCCAGCCGCTGCTGCATTTCGGCATCTTTACCCAACACTTTGCCGATAATCGCCGCCGATTGCAGATTTTCTTCCCAGGTTTCATTACGCGATTTCAGCATCAGCGTGGGGGCAATGCTTTTCAGCTGGCCGAGGATGCCGCCGTGGCGGGCGCTGTCGGCAATAATCAGGTCGGGCTTCAGCGCGGCAATCACTTCCAGGCTCGGCTGGGCGCGGGTGCCGACCGATTTCCACGGTGCCAGGCGCTGACGTACGGCGGGCAGAATGCGCTGCGGATCGTTATCGTCGGCGACGCCAACCGGGCTGACGTCCACCGCCGCCAGTGCATCAACAAAGGACAGTTCCAGTACCACCACCCGCTGCGGGGCATGTTCGAGGGTGAAGGTGCCGTTACTGTCCTGCACGGTCACCGCCGATGCGGCCGATGCGACCAACAGCAGGGCGCAGGACAGAAAACGAGGGATAAGCGTGAACATAGATTCTCCAACTGCCAAAAACGACAAAGCGGGCTGCCACCGGCACCCGCCACGTAATCCTCAACGGCCGGTTATTGTACCGGCCATCGGGAACATCAGAACTTAACGGAGCCCTGCAGATAGACGGTGCGCGGCTGCCCGGCGTAGATGCCTTTGTTGTTGTCATCGTAGGCGCGGGTGAAGTATTCGTGGTCGAAGATATTCTTCACGCCGACGGCCAGGTTGAGGTTGGCGTACTGCGGGCCGAAGTCGTAGTTGGCGCGCGCGCCCCACAGCATAAAGCCGGGGATGCGGCCGGTGCTGCCATCGGCGCTTTCCTCGCGGGTATTGGCGTTATCGGCGAACTGCGAAGACTGGTACTCGCTGTTGAGGTTAAAGGTCCAGCTGCCGGTCAGGTAATCCAGCCCCAGCGTGCCTTTGTGCTTCGGCGAGAACGGCACCTGATTACCGTGGTAGTCGCCCTGCTCGCGGATCACCGCATTCACGTACGCATAGCTGGCGGACACCGACAGATTTTCCAGCGCCGGGGAGAGGTCGCCGAGGTCATAGCGCAGCTTGCTTTCCAGCCCGGTATGGCGGGTTTTACCGCGGGCAGTGACGCTGTCGGTTACCTGGTTTGAATCGTACTGGTTGCTGAAGTTAATCAGGAACAGACCCGCTTCGGCCTGCAATACCTGATTGTCATAGCGCGTGCCCAGCTCCCAGGTGCGGGCTTTTTCCGGCTCGACGCTGCCGCTGCTGACCGCTTTACCGATCTGGCTGTACTGCACGGTGCCGAACGACCCTTCGGTGTTGGCATACAGGTTCCAGGCATCGTTCAGGTGATAGAGCACGTTAAGCGCGGGCAGCGGCGCGTTGTAGCCGATTTCCTGCTTTTCACCTTTGATGAAGTTGTTCTGGTAGGACTGGATATGCTCGTAGCGCATGCCCGGCGTAATGGTCCAGTCGCCGATGTCGATGCGGTCATCAATATACCAGGCGTGCGCCTCGGTGCCTGACTGGGTGTCGCGATCGTACGGGCTGCTGCCGGTAGGCAGTTTTCCGCTGCTGGCCGGGCTGGTGTAGCGCAGCTCATGGGTGGATTCGCTGACGTAGCGATAACCGACGCCAACTTCATGCGCGGTGTTGGCGATCGTGAAGCTCTGGCTGTAGCGCGGTTCCACGCCGCGCACCCAGTATTCGCGCGGCGACAGGGTGATGTTTTTCCCCTGGTCAAGATAGCCGCTGCGCAGGGTGTTGGTGTAGAAGGTCAGGATATTGAATTTGTGCTGGGTATCCGGCTGATACTGATAGCCAAGACTCGCCAGCTGGCGACGGCCCCAGAATTCGTCGTAAGGGCGGGTCGACTGGAAGCGATCGGCGTTGTAGTCCGCGCGGGAAAGCCCGCCCGGCATCTGAGCGCGACCTTCGTAATACTGCAACAGGCTGGTGAAGGTATGGACCTCGTTCGGCGCGTAGCGGGTTTTTAGCATCACGTCGTCGATTTTGGTTGAGCTGTGTTCGCGCCAGTCCCTGCCGCGCGTGCCGGAGTACAGCAGCGCCGCGCCCAGACCGTTATCGGCGGTGCCGCCGATCATAAAGTTGCCGCTGCCTTTGGGATCGTTCTGGGTTGAGGTGGGCGTCAACAGCCCTTCCATTCCCGCTTCAATACCGAAGTCCTGCGGAATGGCGCGGGTCACAAAGTTGACCACGCCGCCGACGCTCTGCGGTCCGTAGCGCACGGCACCGCCGCCGCGCACCACATCCACTGCATCCATATTGCCCAGCGACACCGGAGCCAGCGACAGCTGCGGCTGGCCGTACGGAGCGAACGGCACCGGAATGCCGTCCATCAGCACGGTGGTACGGCTGGCAAGGCGCGGATTCAGCCCGCGAATGCCGAAGTTCATCGCCATATCGTGGCTGCCGGTGCCGTTATTTTCCGGGGCGTTGACGCCCGGAATGCGGTTCAGCGCTTCACGCATGGTGGTGGCACCGGTGCGGGCAAAGTCTTCGCGGCGCAGCACGTCACGCGCACCGGCGTGTTCAAACACATCGTCCTCGCGCGCGGTGCCCAGCCAGTCACCGACTACGGTCAGCGTGGCGGTTCCTGCCACCACCGGCACCGGCTCCAGCGTAAAGGCGTTATTGCCCAGCGATTTCGCCTGCAGGCCGCTGCCGCTCAGCAGCGCTTGCAGCGCCTGTTCCAGCGAGTAGCTGCCGTTCAGGCCCGGGCTCTTTTTGCCCTGGGTCAGCGCGGAGTTGACCGACAGCGTAATGCCGGAGCGGGCGGCGAACTGGTTCAGCGCCTGGTCGAGATCGGCGGCGGCAATCTGATAGTCAGCCGTTGCCGGCGCGGTTGCTGCACTGACCAGCGCAGGAGCGGCCAGCGCCAGCGGTGCCAGCGCGCAGTGAATAGCGAAAGCCAGAGGTGTTGTTTTGCTAAAAGCGCGCTTGATGCGGGCGCAGGAATCAGACATGACCGTCTCCAGAGTGAGCATTTTTTATCTTGTGTACTAAGGAGTCGAATGAGCTGGGCAAAAGGGACAATGCATTTTGAAATTTTTTTTATTTTTTTCGCTATGCCGCGCTGACCTTCACCCAGTAGCGGCTGAGGGTCTGAATTTTTATCGGCAGCGTTTGCGCCAGCACGGCCAGCAGACGGTCGGTATCCTGCAGCGGGAAGGTGCCGCTGACCCGCAGTTCGGCGGCGCTGTCGTCGCAGATCAGCATGCCGAGGCGGTAGCGCGCCACTTCTGCAATCACCTCGCCCAGCGGGCGGTTGCTGACGCTGAGCAGGCCACGGGTCCAGCTGCTGCTGTTGGCAACCAGCGGTAAGATTTCGCCGAAGCTGCTGCGGCTGAAGCGCAGCGTTTGCCCCTGCTGCACCACGCGCAGTTGCCGCGCATCGTCGGCCAGCGTGGCCTCTACCGCATGCTGCTGCACCGACAGTTCGGTGGCATCCGGCCACAGCCGCACGCTGAATTCAGTGCCGAGGGCACGCAGCATGCCGTCGGCGGTGGCCACCCGGAACGGCCTTTGCTGCGCATCGGCGGCGGTGGTAATCGCAATTTCCCCGCGCTGTAGATGAATGGTCCGCTGGCTGCCGGTAAATTCGACCTGCACCGCACTGGCGGTATTGAGCGTCATCTGAGAACCGTCGCTCAGCCGGACGCTGCGCATTTCACCGGTCGCGGTACTGTAATCGGCACGCAGGCTCAGGCCCAGCGGCGACTGCCAGAGCTGCCAGCCGCTGCCGACGCCCAGCAGCACCAGCAGGCTTTTCAGCACGCGGCGGCGGGTAAGGTTTGCCTGATTCAGCGTTTGATAGCTGAGATGCCCCGGTAGGGTTTGCAGCTGGTTTTGCAGGGATTCTACGCGCTGCCACGCCCAGCGGTGGTCTTCATGCTGCTGCAGCCACTGCTGCCAGCGGGCGTGCTGCTGTGCGGTGGTGTCCCCGGCGCAGAAGGTGGCATACCAGCTGGCGGCCATTTTTAACGCCTGACGCTGCTGTTCGCTGACCCGTTCGGCCATTACGCCAGATCCTGCATCAGGCGAAACAGCAGGCAGTGCTCGGTGGCTTTAGCCATATATTTTTTTACCGAGCTGACCGATACCGCCAGCCGTTCGGCAATCTGCGGATAGGTAAGCCCTTCCAGCTGCGACAGCAGAAACGCCTGGCGAGCCTTGGCGCCAAGGCCGTCGAGCATGGCATCGATCTGCTGCAGCGTTTCCAGCAGGGCGTGCTGTTGTTCCGGGGAGGGGACATAGTCTTCCGGCAGCTGTTCCAGCATATCCAGCCAGGCGCGCTCCAGCGCGTTGCGGCGGAAGAAATCCACCATGACCCGTTTGGCAATCGTGCAGAGGAAGGATTTAGGTTCGCGGATCTCCGCCACGCCGTTACCGAGCAGCACCCGCAGGAAGGTATCCTGCGCCAGATCCTCGGCGTCGCTGGCCGATCCCAGTTTGTGCTGTAGCCAGGAGCGCAGCCACCGGTGATGTGTCTGGTAGAGGCTGGCGAACATATCGGCAGACGCGGCTGGCGTTGACATAACGAGTTACACATCCCGGCAAAAAAATGACGCCGGGATGATAATTGATAATAGTTATCATTTCAATGACCAAAAATCGTTCGATTATCCGCCCGATCAATGTCTGCGATCGTAAACGGGGCCAGACGGGCACAAACGGTCATTCCGACGCGTTGTGAATGAGACTGAGATCGAAGTTGTTAACCCTGAAACCGGCTTGTTAATGATATGTGATATCGCTCAAAGATTTTGTTTTGGGCTTTTGATTATATGATAACCAATGTTTACGTTGTCATTTTGTTTTATCAGAATAAATTATAGATAAATCATTAGTTTAGGTTTGAATGGAAAATTCGTATTTTTTATTTACCCAATAATGACAACGTCAACATTTTGCCTATGTGACGATCAATATTGCTACTGGAGAGAGAAATGAGTCAGCTGCCCGAGAAGATGAGCGCCGTAGTCTGCCACGGCCCCCAGGATTATCGCTTTGAGCAGGTTCCGGTGCCATTGCCGAAGGCCAACGAACTGGTAATCAAAGTAGAAGGCTGCGGCATCTGCGCCGGTGACTGTAAGTGCAAAAACGGCGCACAGATGTTCTGGGGAGAAAACCCGTGGGTGAAGCCGCCGGTGATCCCGGGGCACGAATTCTACGGCCGCGTTGCCGCGCTGGGCGAGGGCAGCGAGAAGAAATTCCGCGTGGGCGAGCGGGTGATTGCCGAGCAGATCGTTCCCTGCTGGGACTGCCGCTACTGCAAATCCGGTAGCTACTGGATGTGTGAAACCCACAATATTTACGGCTTCCAGAAAGACGTGGCCGAAGGCGGGATGGCGGAATATATGCGTTTCTCGGCCAACGCCATCGTCCACAAAATCCCGGAAAGCCTGAGCCATGAAGATGCGGTGCTGATTGAACCTATGGCCTGTGCGATCCACACCGTGGCGCGCGGCGATATTCAGCTGGATGATGTGGTGGTGCTGGCCGGAGCCGGACCGCTGGGCCTGTGCATGGTGCAGGTAGCGCGGCTGAAAACGCCCAAAAAACTGATTGTTATCGATGCAATGGACAATCGTCTGGCGCTGGCGAAAGAGTACGGTGCCGATGTGGTGATCAACCCGCTGAAAGAAGATGCCGACAAAATTGTTAAGTCGCTGACCGGCGGCTACGGCTGCGATGTCTATATCGAGGCAACCGGCTCCCCGGTGGGCGTAACGCAGGGCCTGCAGATGATCCGCAAGCTGGGCCGCTTCGTGGAGTTCAGCGTGTTCGGCAAAGAAACCACCGTTGACTGGTCGATTATCGGCGACCGCAAAGAGCTGGATATTCGCGGTGCGCATCTGGCCCCTTACAGCTATGAAATTGCCATCGACCTGTTTGAACGTGGGCTGGTGACATCGAAAGGCGTTGTGACCCACAGTTATTCACTCGAAAAATGGGATGAGGCATTTGCTCTGGCCGACTCCACCGATTCAATTAAGGTTGTTCTGGTTCCGTAGTTTATTTTTACCGATGTTATTTATACCGTTGCTAATAAATCAATAAAAATACTTCCCCCTACAGGAGAATATCCATGTTTTCATTCGTCAAAAAAACGCTGCCGATTATTATCGCGGGCGGAATGTTGTTGGCTGCAAACGCTGCAGTGGCTAAGCAATTAACCATTGGCGTCTCTTTCCAGGAATTAAATAACGATTATTTCGTTACGATGAAACAGTCGCTGGAACAGGCTGCCGCTGAAATTGGCGCGAAGGTGTACGTTGCCGACGCTCACCATGATGTTTCCAAGCAGATTAATGACGTTGAAGACATGCTGCAAAAGAAAGTCGATATTCTGCTGATTAACCCGACGGATACGGTGGGCGTGCAGTCCGCCGTAATGTCTGCCCATAAAGCCGGCGCGGTGGTGGTGGCGATTGATGCCCAGGCCGAAGGCCCGGTGGACTCGTTTGTCGGCTCCGAGAACTATGACGCGGGGTTACAGGCCGGGGAGTATCTGGCGAAATCTATCGGTGGGAAAGGCAAGGTCGCCATCCTCGACGGTATTCCGGTGGTGCCCATCCTTGAGCGCGTGCGCGGCTTTGAGGACGCGATGAAAAAATACCCGGATATCAAGATCGTCACCAAGCAGAACGGCAAGCAGGAGCGTGATACCGCGCTGACCGTCACCGAAAATATGCTGCAATCCGCCCCGGATCTGAACGGTATCTTCAGCGTTAACGATACCGGCGCGCTGGGTGCGCTGGCGGCAATTCAGAGCAGCGGCGCCAAGGTGAAACTGGTCAGCGTTGACGGCCAGCCGGAAGCGATTAAAGAGATCGAAAAGGCGGATTCACCGTTTATCGCCACCTCGGCACAGTTCCCGCGTGACCAGCTGCGCATCGCGCTGGGGATTGCGCTGGCCCGCCACTGGGGTGCCAATATTCCGAAAACCGTGCCGGTAAAAGTTAAGCTGATCGACCACAGCAATGCGAAAGGCTTTAGCTGGTAATAGCGTGAAATATTCGCTCTGCGTAAGCAGAGCGATAACCCGGAAGCGATGCTGATGACACCTTTACTGGAATTAAAACAGATTAAAAAATCCTTTCCCGGAGTGAAAGCGCTGGATGGTATTAACCTGACGGTGCAGCCCGGAGAAATACATGCGCTGCTTGGAGAAAACGGTGCGGGTAAATCAACGCTGGTGAAAATTATGTGCGGTATTCACCAGCCGGATGCAGGGGAAATTATCTTACAGGGGAAGAACTGTAGTTTTCCTAATTATCGCCACGCCATTGAAGCGGGCATTGGCATTATATTTCAGGAGTTCTCGCTGATCCCTTATATGAGCGCGGTTGATAATATTTTCCTCAACCGGGAAATAAAAAATCGCTGGGGGCTGCTGGACCGTCGTGAGATGCGCCGCAAGGCACGCAGCGTCTTTAAACGCCTGGCGGTGGATATCGATATGGACTGCCCGGTGGAGCAGTTAAGCGTGGCGCAGCAGCAGTTCGTTGAAATCGCCAAAGCGCTGTCGCTGGACGCGCGCGTGCTGGTGCTGGATGAACCCACCGCCACACTGACGCCGGGTGAGGCCGAGCACCTGTTCAGCGTGATGAACGATCTGCGCCTGCTGGGCGTGGGCATGGTGTTTATCTCGCACCATCTGGATGAAATTTTCGCCGTGTGCGATCGCATCACCGTGCTGCGCGACGGCTGCTACATCGAAACATTGCCAACCAGCGACACCGATATCGACGAACTGGTGAAGCTGATGGTAGGCCGCAAAATTGAGAACACCTTCCCGGTGAAGTCGCACGTGCCGGATCGGACTAAGCGACTGCTGGAAGCCAGCGTTCAGCGCACGAAGCAGAGCCAGACGGATCATTTCCATCTGCACGCCGGAGAGATCCTCGGGTTCGCCGGGCTGGTGGGTTCCGGGCGTACCGAAACCATCTCCGCGCTGATTGGCGCCAGCCCCTGCTACCGTAAAAGCGTCAAGCTTAACGGCCAGGACGGCAGGCTGAGCAGCCCGGCACATGCCTTACAGCAGGGCATTGGCCTGCTGCCGGAGAACCGCAAAACCGAAGGTCTGGTGCTGCCGTTTTCCGTGGCGCAGAACATCACGCTGAACCGCCATGAAAAGCGCGGCAAGATTTTTGTTCATGCCGGCAAAGAGCGCGACATCGTGCAAAAGCTGATCCGCGCGGTGGGAGTGAAAACGCCTGACGCCGATACCGCGGTATCAACCCTCAGCGGCGGCAACCAGCAGAAGGTGGTGATCGCTCGCTGGCTGAACAACGACTGTAATATTTTGATCTTTGATGAACCGACGCGGGGTATCGACGTGGGCGCGAAATCGGAAATCTATCAGCTGATGCAGCAACTGACTGCAAAAGGCATCTCCATCATCATGATTTCTTCCGAGCTACCGGAAATTATCGGCGTTTGCGACCGGGTGCTGGTATTCCGGGGCGGGCACATCGTCGCCGAACTGGCCGGGAATGAAATTGAATCTGGCAACATCATGCTACATGCCACCGGGAGCGCATAATGAGCGGAATCGAACAGATGTCATCTACCTCAACTCCCCGCGCTGCGGGACCAGGGCTGGCGAAGCGCTGGGAAAAACTGCTTCATCATCCTGCCGTGCTGCCGTTTATCGGTTTTGTGGTGCTGTTTGTGCTGATGAGCCTGCTGAACGACAGTTTCCTGACGGTGAATAACCTGACCAACGTCGCCCGTCAGGTTTCCATTAACGCCATTATCGCCGTGGGGATGACCTGCGCGATTTTGACCGGCGGCATCGATCTGTCCGTCGGTCCGGTGATGGCGCTGGCCGGTTCCGTTGCTGCCGGATTGATGATGGCCGCCGTTCCTGTACCGCTGGCGGTACTGGCCGCGCTGCTGGTCGGCGTGTTGTTTGGTCTGGCGAACGGTACTTGTATCGCCTGGCTGCGGATGCCGCCGATTATCGTCACCCTGGCATCAATGGGCATCGCCCGTGGCCTGGCGCTGCTGTATACCGGCGGTTATCCGATCTCCGGCCTGCCGGATGTGTTCTCCTTCCTGGGGCGCGGCACGGTGTTCGGTATTCAGGTGCCGATTCTGGTGATGGCGGCAGTGTACGTGGTGGCGTGGATCATGCTGCACCATCTGTCATTTGGCCGTTACGTTTATGCCATCGGCGGTAATGAAGAGGCCGCGCGGCTGAGCGGTATCCGCGTGCAGCGCTATAAGATGCTGGTGTATGTGATCAGCGGCGTGACGGCGGCACTGGCCGGTCTGGTGCTGACTTCTCGTCTGATGAGCGGCCAGCCGAATGCCGGTGAAGGTTTTGAGCTGGATGCGATTGCGGCGGTGGTGCTGGGCGGCGCGGCGATTTCCGGCGGTCGCGGAGCGATTATCGGTACGCTGGTGGGCGCGATGATGCTGGGTGTGTTGAACAACGGGCTGAATCTGATGAGCGTGTCGCCGTATATTCAGAACGTGGTGAAGGGCGGAATTATTCTGGCAGCGATTTATTTGAGTTCAGTAAGGCGTAAGTAGTGTCGTTTGGCCAGGTGCATCTGGCCGTGCCGCCTGGGGCGGGGAGGGCTGTTCCGTTTGGGGCAGCCCATTTTTTCCTTTCGGTATCGGGATTGTGTCGCGGAAAGACCGTTGTCAGGCGTATCGGTGTCGGTCGGGTTCGCGGACTCGGCGTGAACACGTCCGTGTGGCCTCGAATCGCGCATCCCTGCGCTCAACGGTCCGCGAACCCGCCCGTCACCGATTGCCCGGACTCCGCGCTGGCAGCGAAAAAGATGCTTCAAAATTCACGGCCCAAAACGGTCGCCTGAGCGCTGGACTAACAGCGACAAGTCCGTACCCAAACGTTCACCGGAGCACCATACCTGGCTGCGGCATGAACTCACGGAACCAGCAGGCTCCCGGTGAAAAATTCGCGCCGTACAACCCGATCGCTATCCGCCGTTTTTATCGCGTTAAACAATAATTCCGCCGCAATCTCTCCCAGCATTTCCGTATCATGATAAACCCCGGCAATACGCATTCCATAACTGGCCGAGCCTGGCGGCTTATCCACGGAGAAAAATTTCACTTGAGGATAGATATTTAACTCATGACATATGGACATAGCGCCCAGCGTAATGATCCCGTTCAGACCGATGATATATTCCGGCTGATTCTCTTCCTGCATCAGCCAGCTTCTGACTTCCTGCTCCTGTGATATAAAATCATAATCACCGTTTATAATAGTGATGTGATTTTTCTTTCCGTACAGCGCATCCAAAATACCTGCGGTTCGGCTGAGCGTGATTTCAGAGTTAGCCGGACCACCGAGAATAAGCATCTTAGATTCCGGCTGAGCGGCAAGATATTCTCCGGCCAGCAGACCTATCTCATTGTTATTCAGGAAAACGCCGCTTAACTGCCGGTTAAAAATATCCCTGTCTATAAGAATCAATGGGATGTGATAGGCTTCGGCCTGCTCAAGATAGGCGGGCTGATACTGTTTATCATCTCGTACTGCCGAGAGTAAAATACCCCGGGCCTTATAGCTGAACAGTGCCTGTATTGCCTGGTTCTCCGCCTCTTCGCTGCCGTCCGTATCAAATAACATAATCTGATAACCTTGTTTACGGGCAATGCGTGACACCCTCTGAATCAGCGAGGAATAAAAGGGGTTATACAGGCTGCTGGTGACAATACCAATAATCTGGCTGCTGCTGCTTTTTAATCCCTGGGCAAACGCGTTCGGGACATAATTCAGTTCTTTGGCTATCGCATGGATTTTTTCACGAGTGGCGGGTTTAACCAGTTCAGGTTTATTAAACGCGCGTGATACCGTGATATTAGTGACGCCAGCTCGTCGGGCAATATCCACGATAGTGGAATTTGGAATAGCTTTCGGCACCGTCATTCCTTGCATTTGCTGTGAACAGATCCCTTATTGTAAGGAAGCGCTTTCAAATAAGCCAGATGTAACGCAGAGTGACGATCCTGTTCCGAATAAAGCGCATTTTTGCGTTTGGGCTGCCAGTTTACTGAAGGTTTAAGCCGTTGGGGCGAGGTGCGGTCATCGTATAAGAAAACGACATCGACTGAGGACCCGGCTGGCTCGTCAGGGACTGGATTTTGCCCGCGATGTGCTTTACACCTCATAGTGCCTGCTTGCTTTGAGGAGGATTAGGGCGTTTATGCAAACTTCAGGCACGCATCTCTGAACGAGGTGAAACCTTCATCCCCGAACCTGGCTATGTATCCGGTGTATAGCAGGCAGGTGCATTTGTGCTTGCGCTTTGTATATCTGTATATAGCAAAGTATACGCATCAGTGGTTGCGCTATGTATATCTGTATAGAATGAGGCATGGCATCCTGTCCTTTTGCATGTCTCTGTGGGCGTCGCAAATCATTTATCCTCGCGTTTTGTTGCTTTACGCACCCGGCACGGAGGTGAAATCTTCAGATGCTGAAGTATCCGTTTATCATCCAATCGGAATACGCTGTCTTAACCTTACAACCGAAACAGTTAAGAATATCGTTTCTATCGTCAGAGCCCCCCTGATTTTGGCAGGATCTTACTGAAGATTCGGTTAAGAATAGAAGTTACTCCTGCACACCACTGATAGCGGCAAAATGCGTTTTAAATGACATAAGCTATATGAGTTTTTGTAAACCCTCTATTTGTGTCAATTAGTGCGAATGTTCGGGTGTATATACGGCCGATTTGCACCCAATACCCCGCTTATCGAAATGCAACACGCTTCAACATTGGCTAAATATCACTCTGTCCCACCATCCTATTTGGGCAGCAGCGACTCCGGAAAAGTGGGACATGCGCAGTGCGTTGGGCGCAAGCGATGCGCTGGCAGAAAGGTTTTCTACGCTGATGGTGGGCACTGGAACGTTTTGCTGGCAGGCGCGAAAACAACGGGTCAATCTGAGCAGGGATCGACATTATGGCGTGAATCAGATAGATAGGCGGTGGCAGCAGTAGCGATCGGCGCAATCCTTTGCGCTGATTTTAGACAAAAAGAGTACAATAAACCCGAAAAGATCGGGTTTGAAAAGATAATAAAAAGTTAAAAAATACTTAAATAAACTAGCGTTTTTTCTTAGGGAAAGACGAGGTCTTTCTGTCTTTAATATAAGAAAAAAGACTATATGCAGAAACGACAATTAATAGTATCGCAACTGTCATTAATATCAGGTCGCTCATTATATGTTCCTCAAAATATCTTTTATTAATTTTTTCAGAGCAAAAAAGAAAATATAAAGTGGATTTATACTTTCAACTCATAGGTTTTCGAAAAAAATTATCATATATAAAACAATCTAATGCTTTGCTGTGTGTGCGTTTGACCATTAGCTCAACATCCTATGCACTGAGAGCGACATAAGACCGTAAAGAAAGTGTAAAATTGGGGCTTTCTAAACTGTTAAGGTATGCTACTGGTTACGACAATACTAAGTAAAATAACTATTCTATCAAATATCTTTGCCCGTCATTTTTTGTTTTTCTCCCTCACAGGCCGAAAAAGAAAGATCAGAGTCTTTTTTTAATTGCTTTTTTTGTTTAGATTTCGTGCGTGGGAAAGGATTCTGCGTATTTAATACAGCAGGTGAAACCAAATGAATCAGCAACTGATTAAACGACCCATTTCGATAGTGTTACCAAGACCTGAGGGACTGTATCAGTTCCATACGGTTGATACTGCCGAAATAGAAAGTGAATTGCGTTACGAATTTTTAACAACTAATTGTAAACCTTATACAACGGATACTGCGCACAACCGTCGGGCTGGAGATCGGAAAGCCACTCAGCGGGCAACGGACGCCGCACAGGGGAGCTTCAGTTCGGTACTGGGTGGCACGAGCAACGCCATTTTCAACCCGTATAAACCGGACTCTGACAGCCTGTTTATTTCCCTGCTATTACAGGGCACCGTGGAGCTGACCGGGCGGACCTTGTTAGAAACCAAGGTGATGACGGCCGGATCGCTGGCACTGTACGAGCTGGATAAGCCTCTGCACTATAACAGTGGCCACGTAAAGCAGCTGTTTCTGATCCTGCCCTATGCCGATGCGCGTGCCGCGCTGGGTGGCGGTTTGGATGAGCTGGCGTTGTCTCTCGACAATCAGCCGCTGGCACCGTTTATTCGCTCGCAGATGATGCTGCTGGATGCCCACGCGGCTCATCTGAGCACCAAAGCCATCTCCAGCATTCTGGACGGGTTGTATAACGTCTCGCTGCTGATGCTGGCGGATATAGGCAGAGAGCGCGGTAATCGTATCGAAGGCAGTAAGAACTTTATTTTTTCCGCCGCCAAGCGCTACATTGAGCAAAACTATGCTCAGGTTAACCTGTCGCCGGATGCGATTGCCGTTGCCCTGCGCTGCTCGCGTTCGGGCCTGGATCGTGCATTTCTTGAGCAGCACACTTCCGTGATGCGTGTGCTGCAGGAAGTGCGTCTTAAAGCAGCCCGATACCGTTTAGAAAATTTTGCGGAAGAGCGTATTGATACCATCGCTTACCAGTGTGGATTCAGCAGCCCCAGTATTTTCAGTAAGCTCTTTAAACTGCGCTTCGGCATGTCGCCTAAGGCATGGCGTCAGGCTTTTATTAACAGCTATTCTTTTTACCCTGCGGAAGAGAGTAACGCCTGCGGCTGATTAAACGCCCGGCTGCTCATCGTGCTGTCCCTGACTGGACAGCAGCACGGCCTCTGGATGAGGCCGCCTCTTTCACCTGACGATTTATCCCTGCTTAACGATTGGATAGCTGACCAGCGGTTTGATCTCCTTGAGTACAAACATACTTTGCATCTCTTTGATTCCCGGCAGGCGACGGATTACTGTCATGGCGAAATCTGCGTAGGCATCCAGATCCCGGGCCACCACCTGTAACAGAAAATCCGCATCGCCGCCGATGCTGTAGCAGGCCACCACGTGCTCCAATTCCGCGACCTCCTGTTCGAACCGACGCGCTTCGGACTCGCTGTGGCTGTCGATGGAGACGCGAACAAAAACCATCACCCCCAGGCCAATTTTTTTGCGGTTCAGCACGGCGCGGTAGCCCTGAATCACCTCGTCCTCTTCCAGCTTGCGTACTTTGCGCCAGCAGGGCGAAGCCGAGAGGCCAATTTCATCGGCCAGGGTCTGATTGGTCATGCGGGCATCCTGCTGCAGCAGTGAAAGAATTTTTATCTCGGTGGGGCCTAGGCTCATAGGGGCAGACTCTGTCTTTTAGCGGATTGTTAAAGGTAAATCATGCCCTTATCTGGTCAATTTTCAACTAATTAAGACAACTTTTTCCCGGCACATCGGCGCATAATAAAGGCCTGAATATTGATCTGTTAAACGCCTGAGCGTATGGAAATAAGATGAAATTTGATGCCAGTCAGCACCGTTGTACCATCGTAATCAATGACCAGCTCAGCCCGGGGCTGGCGATGAATGCCGCCAGCGTGATCGGCATCAGCTTTGGCCGTACGGTTGAGAATCTGGTGGGGCCGGATTTGCAAAGCGCGGACGGCGTCAACTACCCGGGGGTGATTTATGCTCCGCTGCCGGTACTGCTGGCCGGAGATGACTACGTGCAGCAGCTGCTGCATATCGCCAGCGAAGATGAAGAGATCTACGCCATGCCGTTTAGTGCGCTGGCGCAGTCGTGCAGAACCTACGAGGAGTACGGCGAGCGCATTTCCCCGGTGAACAGCCGGCAGATTGAACTGGTAGCGATTGGCCTGATCGGGCCAAAAAAGAAAATCAGCCGCCTGACCGGTAATCTGCCGCTGTATAAGTGATGGGGCAGGGGTCAGCCCGGCCCCGTCCTGATTTACGCCAGGCCGTTATTCACCAGCGAGCTGCGGGTGATGTCGGCGATAGTTTTCGCTCCGGTCAGCGTCATCGCTACGCGCATCTCTTTCTCAATCAGCGTCAGCAGGTTTTCGACGCCTGCCTGTCCGGCAGTGGCCAGTGCGTAAACAAAGGCGCGGCCCAGCAGCACGCTGTCGGCACCGAGCGCAATCATCCTCACCACGTCAAGACCGTTGCGGATGCCGCTGTCGGCCAGAATGGTGATGTCGCCCTTCACCGCATCGGCGATCTGCGGCAGCGCCCGCGCGGTAGACAGCACGCCATCCAACTGACGTCCGCCGTGGTTGGATACCACGATGCCGTCTGCACCGAAGCGCACGGCATCGCGGGCATCGTCAGCATCGAGAATGCCTTTAATCACCATCGGGCCATCCCAGAACTCGCGAATCCACTCCAGGTCTTTCCAACTGATGGACGGATCGAAATTGTTTGCCAGCCAGCCGATGTAATCTTCCAAGCCGGTTGGTTTGCCGAGGTAGGTGGAGATATTACCGAGATCGTGCGGACGACCGTTAAGGCCAACGTCCCACGCCCACTGCGGGTGCAGCACGGCCTGCATATAGCGGCGCATCGCCGCGTTCGGGCCGCTCATACCGGAGTGGGCATCGCGGTAGCGTGCGCCGGGCGTTGGCATGTCAACGGTAAACACCAGTGTGGTGCAGCCTGCGGCCTTGGCGCGCTCCAGCGCATTGCGCATAAAGCCGCGATCCTTCAGCACGTAGAGCTGGAACCACATCGGACGGTTGATCGCCGGGGCGACTTCTTCAATCGGGCAGACGGAAACGGTGGAGAGCGTAAAGGGAATGCCTTTTGCCGCCGCTGCCCGCGCCGCCTGAACTTCACCCCGGCGGGCATACATTCCGGTCAGTCCCACTGGGGCCAGCGCTACCGGCATCGCCAGGCTTTCGTTAAACAGTTTGGTTTGCAGGCTCAGTTCGGACATGTCGTTGAGCACGCGCTGCTTCAGGGCGATTTGCGCCAGGTCCTCAACGTTGCGCCGCAGCGTGTGCTCGGCGTAGGCGCCGCCGTCGATATAGTGAAAAAGGAAGGGCGGCAGCATACGTTTGGCCGCCGCGCGATAGTCAGTTCCTGCCGAAATAATCATCAGATCTATCCTTTGTTACATCATTCTCTGTCATCCGGCAGCCGGGTAATCCGCTGCTGTCGGGCTTCATCTTCATGCAGGGTTTTCATCGTGGTGAGGACAAACCCTAAATGGTGCTGAGCCGCTTTACGCGCCCGTTCCGGGTCGCTGGCGAGGATCGCCAACAGCAGCTCTTCGTGTTGTTCGGTCAGGCGGGCAAAGATGGTTGGGACGGTGTACATCCGTTCGCGGCTGCGCGCCACCGAGCTTTGCAGCAGGTCGAAGAAGCCGCGCATGGTTTGCAGCAGCACCACATTGTGTGAGGCTTCCGCAATCGCCAGATGGAAGCGCACGTCGGCCTGGTTGGCCATATCGGCTGAAATGCTCTCCTGCTGCTGGATGGCGTCAAAGCAGTTTTGCAGCCGCTCTTTGTCGGCGGGCGTTGCCCGCAGCGCGGCATACCAGGCGGTACTGGCCTCGATGGCGTGGCGCGCCTCCAGAATATCGTTGTGATAGTTCGGGTCATCGGCAACCAGCACCTTCAGCGGCTGCACGATGCGTTCCTCCGACCAGCGGGTATTTTCATCACAGAGCCAGGTGCCACCGCCGCGTTTGCTGTACAGCACGCCTTCACCAATCAGCGAGCGAATAGCCTCGCGCAGTGAAGAGCGTGAGACGCCCAGTTCCTGCGCCAGCTGGCGCTCGGCGGGCAGACGTGCCCCCGGCTCCAGCTGGCGCTGATGGATCAGGGTTTTAATACGCCCGGCGAGGAGCAGGGTGCCGGAAGGCGATGGCGCAAGGGTCATGGGATCATCCAGGTGAGCACGTAGGCTTGTAAGGTGGTAATGACCCCTACCATACAGGTGAAAATCAGACTGTGCTTCACTGTAAAGCGGAACAGGTCAGATTCTCTGCCCACCAGGCCCACGGCGGCGCAGGCGATGGCGATCGACTGCGGCGAGATCATCTTGCCGGTCACGCCGCCGGTGGTGTTGGCGGCAACCAGCAGCAGGTCCGACACGCCAATCTGCTGTGCGGTGGTGGCCTGTAGCGCGGCGAACAGGGCGTTAGATGAGGTATCCGAACCGGTCAGGAACACGCCCAGCCAGCCGAGGAACGGCGAGAAGAAGGTAAACGCGTGGCCGGTATGGGCCAGCGCCAGCGCCAGCGTGGCGGAAAGGCCCGAGTAGTTGGCGATAAACGCGAAGGCCAGCACCATCCCGATAGAGTAAATCGGCAGCGTCAGCTCTTTCAGCGTGCTGGTAAAGGTGCTCAGCGCGTCGGCCGGTTTCATCTTCAGATAAACGATAGAGATCAGTGCGGCAACGATAATCGCCGTGCCGGTCGCGGACAGCCAGTCAAACTTATACACCGCGGCATACGGCGTAATGGCCGCGACTACCGGCGGCATTTTCGCCACGAGCTTGTCGAGGAACGGCACCGGGATGTTCACGACCAGGTTATACAGCTCGCCGCCCGGAGCGAACAGCGCCTTAAACGGCGGGATGCTCCACAGGGTAACGGTGGCGGTCAGGAACAGGAACGGCATCCAGGCGCGGATAATCTGCCCAGGACGATACTTTTCCACCACCAGCGGCTGCACGGTGGCGTTCTCCGTGGGGGCAAAGCGGAAGATACGCACCGGCTTCCACACGCGCAGGAACAGCGTCAGGCACACCAGTGAAACCAGCGACGAGATAATGTCCGGCAGTTCCGGGCCGAGGAAGTTAGAGCTGAGGTACTGTGCCAGGGCAAACGAACCGCCCGCCACAATCACCGCCGGCCAGGTTTCTTTAATCCCGCGCCAGCCGTCCATGATCGCCATGATCCAGAACAGCACGATGATGGTCAGGAACGGCAGCTGACGGCCGACCATCTGGCCAATTTCAAAGCTGTCCAGTCCGGTAACCTGCCCGGCAACGATAATCGGAATGCCCATTGCGCCAAAGGCCACCGGCGCGGTGTTGACGATCAGGCACAGACCGGCGGCGTAGAGTGGGTTAAAGCCCAGTCCTACCAGCAGCGCGGCGGTGATCGCCACGGGCGCGCCGAATCCGGCGGCACCTTCCAGGAAGGCACCAAACGAGAAGCCAACGATCAGCATTTGCAAGCGCTGGTCCGGGGTGATCGACAGGATCGAGGCGCGGATAATATTAAACTGCCCGGTTTTCACCGAGATTTTGTAGACGAACACCGCGGCGACGATGATCCAGGCGATCGGCCAGAGTCCGTAGAAGAAACCGTAAACCACCGACGCCAGCGCGCGATCGACCGGCATCCGGTAGAGGAACAGCGCGACCAGCAGCGCCAGCGCAACGGTGATCGTCGCGGCAACGTACCCTTTCAGCTTGAGCTTAATCAGGGCGAAGAAGAAAAAGATGATCGGAATGGCGGCGATCAGGCTGGACAGCCAGATATTGCCGAGCGGATCGTAAACTTGTTGCCAGGGTTGCATGGCGGCGTCTCCAAAAACATTCTTTTTATAACCAGATTGGTCTGACCAAAATGGCGATTTCGTGTGTGCTGCCGCTGATGGTTAATATTTTGTTAGTATAAAACAACAGATGTGATGTTTATTTTGCCTTTCTGTGCGTGGCATTCACATTTTATTTAAATTGGTCTGGCCACATTGTGGGGTTCTGACAGGGAAAATGCGGGTATTCTGAAGTGACGAATTGATTTAAATCCGTACGACATGACGAGGGAAAAGTTCGAGCAGGGAAATGGGGATCGGGTCGGAGCTATCCGTAATAGTAACGGGCAGCCAGGCCGCCCGTTACAGGTAGAGACTGAAAACAGGACTTAGAACGACATAGTGACACCGGCGTAGTACGCGCGGCCCGGTTCGTTATAGGTCGATGCGCCGTCGTTGGCGCGGTACAGCTGTTTGTCCAGCAGGTTGCTGACGCCGCCGTTCAGGCGCAGATCTTTGGTCAGCTCGTAGTTGAGGCTGATGCCAACCACCGAATAGGCACCGATTTCAGTGCTGGACATCCCTTCCACTTCCAGTCGCGTTTCACTGTACTCACGCGGCTTTTGACGGCCGTACATCGTCCAGTTTACCGCAGTGGAAAGCTTATCGGTCACCTGATAATCCAGCATGGTGTTGATGGTGTACTTCGGAATGATCGACAGCGGGTTGCCGGTTTCCTTGCTCTTCGACTCCATCATATAGGTAGCGTTGGTGCGCCAGTCGAGCACATCACGCAGCAGTGGCACGGTCAGATTGGCTTCCAGCCCTTCCACCAGCGCTTTACCGCCGTTCTCCCACTGCAGCACGTTATAGTTGTTGGTGGTGGTGGCAATAATGTCGGTGCCGGCGACGATTTTGTTTTTGTAATCGTTGCGGAACCAGGTGATGCCGGCGGAGTAGCCCTCAGCGGCGAACTCCAGCCCCAGCTCTTTGTTCACGCTGACTTCGGCATCCAGATCGGTGTTACCCAACAGGTAGCAGCTGCCGCTGGAGATGGTTTTCGGGCAGCCGTTGCCGCGCGTGCCGAGCAGATAGCCTTCACTGGACTGATACAGGTTCGGCGCTTTAAACACTCTGGCGATACCGGCCTTCACCTTGAAGAACTCGCCGAGATCCTGCGACAGGTTCAGGCTCGGGCTCCAGTTGTTCCCGAACTGATTGTGGTGGTCGAAGCGCAGGCCCGGGATCAGGAAGGTGCCGACCCACGGTTCGATATTGTCTTCAAAGTAGACGGCCGCGGTGGTGGCGCTGTTTTTCGGGTTACGGTCCGCCGGATTGCCTGACTGGCCGCCCACGGTCACGCCGCTGGCATCGGTGGCGCTGATTGACGCCGGGTCGTTCAGCTCTTCCCGGTTCCACTCCGCACCGAGGGTAACGGTTTGCGATAGCCATTGTTCAATCGGGATATTCACTTCGCCGCTGGTACGGTAGTTTTCCAGACGGCTGGTGCTGAACTCGTCGCTGTTAATCATCCCCTCCACGCGCCCGGTGGAACCTTCGTTCAGGCGCGTGTTGTTGGTTTTCTCATACGACGCGGTGAACTTCGAGGTTCCCCACTCCCAGAAGCCGTTGTGGGTCAGGCCGTAGGACTGGCGGTACAGGCGATTGGTTTCAGAGCCGTACAGCGAGTCGACCAGACCATTCGGGCTGAGGTTACCGTTGCTGTACTGGGTGTCTCCGGCGTAGATATTACCCTGGCGGCTGTAGCTGTAATCGAAATCGACGATCTGCGACGGCGTCAGTTTCCAGGAGAGCAGGGCGTTAATGTCTTTATTACGCACCCCTTCACGACCGGCGGCATAAGAGCCGTTCTGTGCGTTGTTGATATCGGCGGCATCGGCATCGGTTTTGTTGATGTTGCCGTACAGGCGCATGGTCAGCGCATCACCGGCCAGCGGGCCGCTGAGGTTAAAGTTGGCGCGTTTGGTGTCGCCCTCTTTACTGTCTTCCGGCTGATTGGTGAACAGGGAAAGCGAGCCGTGCCAGTCTTTGGTTGGGCGCTTGGTATAGATATTGATCACCCCGCCCGCCGCGCCGGAACCGTAGCGCGCCGCCGCCGGGCCGCGCAGGACCTCGATGCGGTCAACCAGCTCGGCAGGTACCCAGTTGGTGTCGCCGCGCGTGTCGCGCTCGCCTTTCCAGCTGTAGCGCACCGAGCTGCGCGAATTCACCGGTACACCGTCGATCAGGATCAGCGTGTTTTCCGGGCCCATGCCGCGAATGTCGATCTGACGGTTATTGCCTCGGCTGCCGTTGGCACTGTTGCCGGTCAGGTTGACGCCGGGCATTTTGCGGATGATGTCGGAGAGGTCGTTGACCGGTGGGCTTTTGGCAATATCTTCGGCGGTGATGATGGAGACGCCGGGCTGCTGTTTCAGTTCCTGTTCAGCGGTTTTCTGTACCGTCATCACGGTGTCGCTGTCATTACTTTCTGCGTCTTCCGCTGCACTGGCTGTGGTCGCCATTAAACCGGTAAGAAGCAGAGCCAGAGGGTGAATCCGAAAACGTCCATATCTGTTCATCAAATAATCTCAAATTGTGGAGGATTGTAAGATGATGTGTATGATAACGAGAATTGTTATCACTAAAAGACCCGCAAGGACGAATTCACAATATCTCCACAATTGACTACTTTTGTCAGTTTTTACCTGCAAAATTCCAGTAAATGCGTATTTTTCAGTCCGTTAAGTGTCATTTTTGCCTTTACATTCCGGGAGATTGTGTAGATTTTGTGTGGAACCAGGGATTTAGCACGATGTGTTGATCTCAAACACTACACATTTCAGGATTTTGCCGTTATTATCCCGCAACAAAATTTAATACGAATAGTTCTCATTTATGTCAGTTTTCTGATTCTCAGGAGAGATAATGCGTTTTCCTCAGGCCTTAACTTCATCTCTGTTTGCGCTGTCACTTGCCTGTTCACCCGCTGTGTTTGCTGCCACTGAAGGGGCAACGGTCAGCATCGTTCATGCCCAGGGCACTACTGCCGTACCAAAGAATCCGCAACGTGTGGTGGTCCTCAGCCCGGCCGCGCTGGATATTACCGATGCGCTTGGCGTGAAGGTGATTGGCGTACCGAAAACCAGCGCCCACTATCCGGCGCACCTGGCAAAATATAACGGCCAGGACTATTTCGATGCCGGTACGCTGTTTGAGCCAAACTTTGAAGCCCTGAGCAACGCCAAACCCGACCTGATTATTGCCGGTGCCCGCGCGCGTGATGCCTACGGCAAACTGAGTGAAATTGCGCCGACTATCTCTCCGGATCTTGACCCGCACAAATTCCTCGCCAGCATGACCGAGCGTACTGAGCAGCTCGGTGAAATCTTCGGCAAGCAGGAGAAAGCCAAAAAGGTGCTGGCGGCATTTAACGCCCAGATCGCCGACGTGCGTAAAGAATCCGCCAACGCCGGCAGCGCGATGATGCTGATGGTTAACGGCGGCAAGCTCAGCGCCTACTCACCGGGTTCCCGTTTTGGCTTTATCTATGATGTGCTGGGCTTTAAACCGGCCACCACCTTTAAGGAAACCGGCAACCACGGCAACTCGGTATCGCCAGAGTTCGTGATGGAAGCCAACCCGGACTGGCTGTTCGTGCTGGATCGCGACAGTGCGATTGGCCGTAAAGAGGGCAGCTCTGCGCAGCAGGTGCTGGATAACCCGCTGGTGCGCAAAACCAACGCGTGGAAAAAACAGCAGGTGGTGTATCTGGACTCCGGTTCGCTGTATATCGCCGGTGGCCTGCAAAGCTACAGCCTGTTGATGACCCAGGTGAAGCAGGTACTGGATAAGTCGAAAACCCAGCCGTAAATGAAATCTTTCGCCTTTACCGCAGGCCTGGCATTATTGCTGGGCCTTACTGTTTTTAGCCTGTTTGTGGGCGTCAGCCGCGTAACGCTGGTCAGTCTGTGGACCGATCCTGAAATGCGCGAGATCCTGCTTATCAGTCGTTTCCCCCGTACTGCCGCGCTGCTGCTGGCGGGTAGCGCCATGAGCGTTGCCGGTCTGATTATGCAGATGCTGACGCAGAACCGCTTTGTTGAACCCTCCGTCGTTGGTACGACCCAGTCGGCCAGCCTTGGCCTGCTGCTGGTGATGATCGTGAGCCCTGCCGCGCCGATTATGCTGAAAATGGGCGTAGCCTCGCTGTTTGCGCTGTTCGGCACCGCGCTGTTTATGCTGCTGATTAACCGCATCCGGATGAAATCGTCGCTGATGGTGCCGCTGGCGGGCATTATGCTCGGCGCGGTGTTCAGCGCGGTCACCACCTTCCTGGCGATGAAGTTCGATCTGCTGCAGGCGCTGGGCGCGTGGGAGTCCGGTGATTTTTCCAGCGTGATGCAGGGCCGCTATGAGCTGCTGTGGGGCGTGGGGGTTATTACCCTGCTGGCCGCGCTGATTGCCGACCGTTTTACCGTTGCCGGTATGGGCCGCGACTTCTCGGTGAATATTGGCCTGCGCTACCAGCAGACCATGCTGATCGGCATGGCGATGATCGCGCTGATTAGCGGCGTGGTGATCGTGGTGGTCGGCGTGCTGCCGTTCCTCGGCCTGATCGTGCCGAATATCGTCAGCCTGGCGCTGGGCGATAACCTGCGGCGCACCGTGCCGTGGGTGGCGCTGTTGGGGGCGATGCTGGTGCTGGCCTGCGATATTATCGGCCGCCTGATTATCCATCCGTTTGAAATTCCCGTCAGTGCGCTGCTCGGCGTGCTGGGCGCGGTGATTTTCCTCGTGCTGATTGTGAGGTCAAAACGCCGTGTACACTGAGAACTCAACCGCCAGCCGGTTCACGCCGGGCCGCCGCCTGCTGCTGCTGAGCGCGCTGGTGCTGGTGCTGATGGCGATCTTTATGACCATCCAGCTCCACGGCAATATCGCTTACATCCTCAAACACCGGGGACAGATTCTGGCGACGATGGTGCTGGTGGCGTTTGCGTCCGGCATCGGTACGCTGCTGTTCCAGACGGTGACGCAGAACCGCATTCTGACCCCGTCGGTGATGGGGCTGGAGTCGCTGTTTGTCCTGCTGCAAACCGTGCTGATCTTCGCGCTGGATATCGGCGGGTTGAGCATGCTGGGCAGCGTGGGCCGCTTCCTGGCGGAGGGCGCGCTGCTGGTGACCTTTGCCACGCTGCTCTATCGCTGGCTGCTGAGCGGTTCCGGGATGGATCTGCACCGCGTGCTGCTGATTGGTCTGGTGTGCGGCACGCTGTTCCGCAGCGCCTCCGGTCTGATGCAGCGGCTGATGTCGCCCGGCGAGTTTGCCGTGCTGCAAAGCCGGATATTTGCCACCTTTACCCGCGCTGACGGCGGCGTGCTGATGGTTTGTGCGCTGATTGTGGCGCTGGTGTCGCTGGTGGTCTGGCGGATGCGCCACCGGCTGGACGTGATCGCGCTGGGGGCCAATTCTGCCACGGCGCTGGGTGTGCCGTATCGCCGCAACGTGACCGGCATTCTGCTGCTGGTGGCGCTGCTGGTGGCGACCTCGACCGCGCTGGTCGGGCCGATGATGTTTCTCGGCCTGCTGATCGTCAACCTGACCTATCCGTTGATCGGTTCCTGGCGTCATTGCTATCTGCTGCCCGGCAGCGTGCTGATCGGCATGGTGACGCTGATTGGCGGCCAGCTGGTGCTGGAGCGCCTGCTGGATATGGCCGGAACTCTGTCGGTGGTGATTGAATTTACCGGCGGCGCGCTGTTTATCTACCTGTTGCTGAAGAAGGCCAAAAAGTGATTGAAGTAAAGAACGTCAGTAAACACTATGACCAGCAGCCGGTTCTGCAGGATATCTGTGCCACTCTGCCGTCATCGGGCGTGACCTCGATTATCGGCCCAAACGGCGCGGGCAAGTCCACGCTTCTGTCGGTGATCAGCCGCCTGCTGCTGGCGGACAGCGGCAGCGTCAGCGTCGATGCGCTGGACGTCAGCGATGCCAACAGCGAAAAGCTGGCGCAGGTGCTGTCCGTGCTGCGCCAGGAGAACCATTTCACCAGCCGCCTGACGGTGTACGATCTGGTCAGCTTTGGCCGCTACCCCTACAGCAAAGGGCGGCTGAACGCCGACGATCGCCGCCACGTTGACCAGGCGCTGGGCTTTCTGGATCTTATCCCGCTGCAAAACCGCTATCTGGATGAGCTTTCCGGCGGGCAGCGCCAGCGTGCCTTCGTGGCGATGGTGTTATGCCAGGACACGAAATATGTGCTGCTGGATGAGCCGCTGAATAATCTGGATATGAAGCACAGCGTGGCGATGATGCGCCAGCTGCGTCGCGCGGCGGACGAGCTGGAGAAGTCGATTGTGCTGGTGATCCACGACATCAACTTCGCTTCGGCGTGGTCGGACTACATTCTGGCGATGAAGGGCGGCAGGCTGGTGTTTCGCGGTACGCCGCAGGAGGTGATGGTGCCGCAGGTGATTGAGGATATCTTCGATCTGCCTGTTACCATCGAAGAGCTGAACGGCCAGCGCATCGCGGTGTACTACCGCTGATTGCGCTGGCGCGCAGACTGGCATGAACGCTGTCTCTTCTGTCTCATCGATCTGCGGCGCAGCGTCTCGCCGCAGGATGCAATCGCGTTTAAATGCCTCCTGCGGCGGGTGCCGTGCTGCTTTGCAGGGCGCGGCACCGTTCTGGATAGTCATCACGCCAGCTTGATCAGCATCATCCCCACCAGCAACAGCAGCAGTCCGGCCCAGCCTTTGCGGTTCAGGCGCTGGCCGAACAGCACCCAGCCCGCGGCGACGGTAGCGACAATACCAAAGCCGCCCCACAGCGCGTAGGCTACCGACAGATCGATGCCCTTCACCGCCTGAGACAGCGCGCTGAACGCCGCCAGCACCGCGCCCAGCGACAGCACGCCGTAAACCTTGCGCCGGAAGCCGTCGGACAGTTTCAGGAAAATATTAGCGACGATTTCCAGAACGATGGCGCCCGCCAGCCATACCGCATGCACCCATTCAAACGCCTGCATGCTGCACCTCCACGGTTCTCTTCGCCGCGCGGGTCCCGGACTTAATCAGCGCAATACCGACCACCAGCGTGGTCAGGCCGAGTAGCTTAGTCAGCGACAGCGACTCTTCAAACAGCAGTACGCTGAACAGGGTAATAAACAGAATGCCGATCCCTTCCCACATCGCATAGGCCACGCCGAGGGCGATTTTCTTAATCGAAAACGACAGGGTGATATAGGAGAGGGCGATCATCAGCAGCATTAAAAAATAGCCAAGCGGATTGCCGCTGACGCCGGACCACTTCATCAGCAGGGTGCCGGTAATTTCAAAGGCGATGGCCAGCGCCAGTAATAGCCAGTAAATCATGATGCATCTTCCGTAAGATGTGAATAGCGAGCCTGAAAGCGCGGATTAACCGACGCAGGCTGAAATTAAACAGGGCAAATGAACGCACGGCGTGCGTGATGCCAAAACGGAAGATCGGGACTAAAGCGCGTTGCGCCAGTGTTGTTCACCGGAAAGGGCGTGGGGGAAAGCCAGTACGACAGGGAGTGTAGAGCGTTCGTTTCTGAACTGATTGTCCATAATTTTTACAACTTATCCGCGTTGTTGCTTCTCGTCGATGCGGAAAGGAAATTGTCCTCGGGAGTTAAACACCTGATATTTCTACCACGCGGCCTGTTTTTTAGCTCGTCATTTGCAATTCTTTACGCTGCTCAGTGGTGAAAAGCCAGTTAATCAGACCTTTTATCCGTATTTAACTGGCGTAATTATCTGGGTGGTGAGGGGTTACTGGCAGTAGTCAGCAAATATCACGCCTTTGCCGCTCATGGTGCTCTGCCAGCGGGCGGCGCTGGTGGCAAAGCGAACGTTGCTGACGCCGAACTTCGCGAGATTAGCCTGCGACCAGGAGAACCATTTTTCCGGGAATTTTTCGTGGTAGTCCGACTGCCGCTGCGGGCACCAGGCGAAATCGCCATTCACGCCGATCTGCTGATAAAATTCTGCTTCCTGCTGTTTTAATGCGGTGAACAGCGGTGAAGTCACCATCATCTCGTGCGTTTGACCCTGATCGTTTGAATCCAGCGCGATTTCATCGGTCGGGCTGTGCAGGCTGCCGTGCCACAGCAGATAAGCGTTTTGGGTAATGAACTTATTTTTCCCGGCGGGGAAGATATAGTTGGCGCAGGCGGAGGCGCAGACGTTTCTCACTTCCACGTCCATTTTGCGCTTGTGAATTTCACGGCCCATCTCCATCGCTTCTTTGGCATCGCCGCCGATGCTGTTGAACGAGACTTTTTCCACCCGCCGCATCTCCAGCTGGCGATGCAGTTTCTCGGCGGAGCCTTCGATGATTTTGCCGTCGAAGTAGAGGGTTCCGTTACGCACCGCAATCGAGGGCGGCGAACGCAGAACGCTGTCGTCATCAATATCAATCGGCTGCCATGCACCGGCGGCGGCAGAGAACAGTGAGGTGGCGGCGAAGATGAAGGCTGCCAGCCGTGTTTTACGCTGTGGGTGGGGGAGTATTACATCCATTTCGGCCCGGTTCCTTTATTTATCAATAGTCAAAGTATACATCCGGTCGGCGACCGGATGTATTTAATGACGCTTAACGGGCGTTAAAGGCGATCATACCGTCCTGTTCCTGGTAGCTGAACTCGGTGCCGTAGCGTTCGCTCATGCGCGTCAGCAGTGCGGCGATCTCATGACCCTGCTGGTGGCTGACGATCTGCGGCAGGCCGCGATCCAGTACACGCGGGCTGTCCATACCCAGATCCAGCGGCAGCAGCTGCACGCGAATATTGCTGCCTTCCACGTCAAACACCGCCAGAGCGTTTTGTGAGAAGCGCGCTTCGGCATTAAAACCGGTGAACTCGCCTGCGCTGTTTTTCGCGCGGGCACGATGCAGATCCGACGGGCGCGCATCCACTTTATGGCCGTAGGCCTGGTACATTTCCGGGCCGATAATCGATTCACCGGCTTCAAACTCCATCAGCAGGCTGCCGAGGTTATAGAAGATCGGCTTACCGTTGTAGATTTCCACCCCGCGCATAAAGTGCGCCCCGTGGCAGACTACCGCATCGGCACCGGCCTCTACCGCGCGATGGGCGAAGGATTCGACGAACGCCGGCGCGTCCGGGCTGTACCAGCTGTCTTTGTCGCCTTCGTGGGTGTGCAGGCTCACCAGCGTAAAGTCGCTGCGGTTAGCGGCATCGCGCACGCTGTGTTCGTTTTCCTGGCAGTCCTGCTCGTTGTACCAGGTGCGTACCCCGGCTTTCTCGCCGCGCTCAATCTGCAGCGAGCTTTCGAACAGCGAGCCAAATTTAAACTCGTCCGGCCCTTTATCGGCCATCACCTCAACGCGCATGCCTTCGCGCACGCTTTCATCGGTGCCCAGCAGGCGGGTGATGTTTTTCAGCTGCTCGAACTGTTCGTCGGGTAGCACGTAGGCGCGGCCCCAGCGCAGCGGGTTCAGGCCCGGACGCGCCACGGTGCCCGCGCCGCCGTTGGCGGCCAGGAACACTTCTGAACGGGTTGAGCCGAGCGCCACCACGCCCACACGACCGGCGGCGGTATCGAGGAAGCGCGGCAGGCGGGAATCATCCAGATTGCGGCCCACGCCGCAGGGAACCAGGCCGCGCGCTTCCGCTGCGTCGATGGTGCTCAGTACGCCTTCCCAGCCGAAGTCACCGGTGTGGTTGTTGGCGAAGGAAACCAGCTTGATGTTCAGATCGACAAACTCATCCAGCGTTGCCGGTTTGACCGCCGTGATGTAGCCACGCCCTGCCGCAGGGGGAATATTCGGCTGCGGGCAGCTGAATTCAGCATTAGCAAACACTGCATCTGCCCCCTGAAGTAAGTTAATAATTCTTTTATCCAGGCGGTTGACCAGGTTACGGCTGGAAAATAGCAGGTCACCACAGGCTACAATACGCATAATTCTCTCTCTGGTTAGAAAATCCGTTATTTTGCGGATTAAGATGGTTCTTATTATTTTATTAACTATACCGGCGGTGCAACTGCTATCCTGTTTCATCTGGGAATTTTATATAACCTTATGTTATATCTTATTCCTTTTTGTTGGTAGCAAGCATCCCGGCGCCGCGTTATACGTTTCCGCCTCTATAATATTGTTATTTCTAGAAAATTTAAATCAGGGTAAATAATGCAATCTACAAATAAAGGTATTCTCGCACTGGTTCTGGGGTTATCGGTTCTGGTGGCCGGCTGTGATAATAATAAAGAGAAAGCCGCCGATGCAGAAAAAGTCCTTCAGGTCGGTACATTCGGCGTGAGTATTGGTTTCTCTTACCGTCAAAACGGTAAAGATTTAGAAGGCTATGATATTGCCGTGGTGAATGCCGTGGCGAAAAAGCTGGGTTATTCCCGCGTGGAATTAACTACGGCCGATATGACCGGCCTGTTCGGTATGCTGGATTCCGGCAAAATCGTCACCATCGCCAACCAGGTTGAAGCCAACGAAAAACGCCGCGAGAAATACCAGTTCTCTCAGACCTACATCTACTCCGGCGCGCAGCTGGTGACCCGCAAAGACGACGACTCTATCCAGAAAATCGACGATCTGAAAGGCAAGCGCCTGGGCGTGGATGTGGGCAGCAGCAAAGAGAACTTCCTGCGTAAAAACTACCCGGATGCCGGTATCAACATCCACACCTACGAAGAGCCAAGCGCTATCGTGCAGGATGTGGCGCTGGGCCGTATTGACGCCTACATCATGGACCGCGCGGGTGCACAGCTGCTGATTGATAACTCCCGCCTGCCGCTGAAACTGTCCGGTAACCCGGTCTATCGCTATCAGGAAGCGTTCCCGTTTGTGAAAAATGCCCAGGGCGACGAGCTGCGCACCAGGTTTGATGAAGCGCTGAAAGAACTGGCCGCCGACGGTACGCTGACCAAACTGTCCGAGCAGTATCTGAAACAGGACGTCAGCAAGGAACAGTAAGCCGATGAATTTCGATCTGCGTTTTATGCTGGAGGCGTTTCCTTCGCTGCTCAGCTTTTTACCGATGACGCTGTTCCTGGCGGTCACCTCGATGGTGATCGCTTCGGTGATGGGCGTTGGCCTTGCGCTGCTGATCCGCAACCGC
Source organism: Erwinia sp. S38 (assembly GCF_016624545.1). NCBI lineage: Bacteria > Pseudomonadati > Pseudomonadota > Gammaproteobacteria > Enterobacterales > Erwiniaceae > Erwinia > Erwinia sp. S38. The sequence continues at coordinate 90,238 of NZ_JACVTS010000012.1, forward strand.
ATCATGATCCTGACTCCGCTGGCCGAGCTGTATATCTCGTTTTTCCGCTCGGTGCCGACGCTGGTGACGCTGTTTATTTTTTACTTCGGTATCCCGCAGCTGTTCCCCGGCATCAGCATGATGAACGCGATCTCTGCGACCATTATTGCGCTCAGCTTTAAGAACGCCGCCAACCTCGCCGAGGAGTTCCGCGGCGCGATGAACGCCGTCGAGCCGGGCCAGATGGAAGCCTGCCTGTCAGTGGGTTTGACCCGCTGGCAGGGGTTCCGCCGGGTTATTCTGCCGCAGACCATTCGCGTGGCCGTGCCGGGCATGGCCAACTATCTGATTATGCTGATTAAAGAGTCATCGCTGGCCTTTACCGTGGGCGTAACGGAGATCTTCTCGCAGACCAAGATCCTGGCGAGTAACTCCTTCCGCTTCCTGGAAAGCTATATCGCGGTGGCGCTGATCTACTGGGCCGTGACCATTCTGCTGACCATGCTGCAAAAGCGTCTGGAAAAGCGCCTTAACCGGCCTTATCGCTAAGGAACCCAGCCGATGTTGACGATTAGCAAGCTGAATAAATTTTATGACAAAACCCACGTGCTGAAGGACGTTGATCTTTCGGTGGCGCAGGGGGAAGTGGTGGCGATTATCGGGCCTTCCGGCTCGGGCAAATCAACGCTGCTGCGCTGCATCAATCTGTTGGAGAAGCCGGAAAGCGGCACGCTGACCATTGACGATCTGACGGTGGATGTCGCCAAAATCAGTACCAAACAGGAAAACGCCCTGCGCCAGCAAACCGGCATGGTGTTCCAGCACTACAACCTGTTTAAAAATAAAACCGCACTGCAAAACATCACCGAAGGGCTGATTATCGGCAAAAAAATGCCGAAGGCGGAAGCGGATGCCATCGGGCTGAATCTGCTGGAGAAAGTGGGTCTGCGCGAGAAGGCCGACAGCTATCCGGCGATGCTTTCCGGCGGCCAGCAGCAGCGCGTGGCGATTGCCCGTTCGCTGGCGGTGAAGCCGAAGGTGATCCTGCTGGATGAGCCGACGTCGGCGCTGGACCCTGAACTGGTACAGGAGGTGCTACAGGTGATCCGCTCAATTATCGATCATCAGACCACCATCCTGCTGGTGACCCACGAGATGTCGTTTGCCCGCGATATTGCCGACCGCATTATCTTTATGGCCGACGGCGCGATCGTGGAAGACGGCGAGCCGGAGCAGATCTTTACCCGGCCGCAGCATCAGCGCACCCAGCGCTTCCTGCTCAGCTATCAAAATGACGTCAGCGGGCATCGCCCGTAAGCGACTCTCCTTAACGGGCAGCGCTGCGGTGCTGCCCGATTTCACTTCTCAACGTAAAAAGTAACCTGCGCGATCGCATTTTTCTGGCCTGTGGCAAAGAAACGTTTCGCTAATAGCGGTATGTTATCCGCCTTAACGGTTGTGGACGGCAGGGCATGTACGAGTTCAATTTAGTTTTACTGCTGTTGCAGCAGATGTGTGTGTTTCTGGTTATTGCCTGGCTGATGAGCAAAACCCGCCTGTTTATCCCGCTGATGCAGGTCACGGTTCGCCTGCCGCACAAGCTGCTGTGCTACATCACCTTCTCCGTGTTCTGCATTATGGGCACCTACTTTGGTCTGCATATCGAAGACTCCATCGCCAACACCCGGGCGATCGGCGCGGTAATGGGCGGCCTGCTCGGCGGCCCGGTGGTCGGTGGCCTGGTCGGGCTGACCGGCGGTCTGCACCGCTACTCGATGGGGGGAATGACCGCGCTGAGTTGCATGGTTTCCACCATTACCGAAGGGCTGCTCGGCGGGCTGCTGCACAGTATTTTGATCCGGCGGGGGCGCATCGATAAGCTGTTCAACCCGCTGACCGCGGGCGCAATCACCTTTGTGGCCGAAGTGGTGCAGATGCTGATTATCCTGCTGATCGCCCGGCCGTTTCAGGATGCCCTGCACCTGGTGGGCAGCATCGCCGCGCCGATGGTGGTGACCAATACCCTGGGGGCGGCGATGTTTATGCGCATCCTGCTCGATAAGCGGGCGATGTTTGAAAAATATACCTCGGCGTTTTCCGCCACCGCGCTGAAGGTGGCGGCTTCCACCGAAGGGATACTGCGGCAGGGCTTTAACGAAGAAAACAGCATGAAGGTGGCGCAGGTGCTGTACAAAGAGCTGGATATCAGCGCCGTGGCGATCACCGATCGGGAGAAGCTGCTGGCGTTTACCGGTATCGGCGACGATCACCATCTGCCCGGTAAACCGATCTCTTCCAGCTATACCTGGCGCGCCATCGAAGGCGGTGAGGTGGTTTATGCCGACGGCAACGAAGTGCCTTACCGCTGTTCGCTGCACCCTAACTGCAAGCTGGCCTCGACGCTGGTGATCCCACTGCGCGGAGAGAATCAGCGGGTGATTGGCACCATCAAACTGTATGAGGCGCGTAACCGCCTGTTCAGCTCGATCAACCGCACGCTGGGGGAGGGGATTGCGCAGCTGCTGTCGGCGCAGATCCTGGCGGGGAAATACGAGCGGCAGGAGGCGCTGCTGGCGCAGTCGGAGATCAAGCTGCTGCATGCTCAGGTTAACCCGCACTTCCTGTTTAACGCGCTGAATACCCTGAAAGCGGTAATCCGCCACGACGGCGATCGTGCCGGGCAGCTGGTGCAATATCTGTCGACCTTTTTCCGTAAAAACCTCAAGCGGCCTTCCGAGATTGTCACGCTGGACAATGAGATTGAGCACATCAACGCCTATCTGCAAATTGAGCTGGCGCGCTTCCAGTCGCAGCTAAGGGTAGAGATGCAGGTGCCGGAGGCGCTGGCGCATCAGCATTTACCGGCCTTCACGCTACAGCCGATTGTGGAAAATGCCATTAAGCACGGCACTTCGCAGCTGCTGGGCAACGGGGCGATTACCATCCGCGCCCGCAGTGAAGGGCAACATGTGATCGTCGAAGTAGAGGATAATGCCGGGCTATATCAGCCGAAAAGCAGCGGCAATGGATTAGGCATGAGCCTGGTGGATAAGCGTCTGCGCGCGCGATTTGGTGACGGCTACGGGCTGACGGTCAGCTGCGAGCCGGACTGCTTTACCCGCGTGACGCTACGCCTGCCGATGGAGGAAACCGCATGTTAAGAGTGCTGATTGTTGATGATGAGCCGCTGGCGCGCGAAAACCTGCGCTTCCTGCTGCAGGACGAGAGCGATATCGAGATTGTCGGCGAATGCAGCAATGCGATTGAGGCGATTGGAGCAGTGAATAATCTGCGGCCGGACGTACTGTTTCTGGACATCCAGATGCCGCGCATCAGCGGGCTGGAGATGGCCGGGATGCTCGACCGGCGGCATCGTCCCTATATTGTGTTTCTGACCGCCTTTGATGAGTACGCGATCCAGGCGTTTGAGGAACATGCCTTTGACTATCTGCTAAAGCCCATCGAGCAGCAGCGGCTGGGCAAGACGCTGGCGCGGCTGCGGCAGGAGCGGCAGGTACAGGATATTTCTCTGCTGCCGGAGAACCAGCAGCCGCTGAAGTATATTCCCTGTAGTGGGCACAGCCGCATCTGGCTGCTGCAAATGGATGAGGTGGCGTTCGTCAGCAGCCGCATGAGCGGCGTTTACGTCACCAGCCAGGACGGAAAAGAGGGCTTTACCGAGCTGACGCTGCGCACGCTGGAGAGCCGCACGCCGCTGCTGCGCTGCCATCGACAGTATCTGGTGAATATGACTCAGCTAAAGGAAATCCGCCTGGAGGACAACGGTCAGGCGGAGCTGCTGCTGCGCGACGGCCATACCGTACCGGTAAGCCGCCGCTATCTGAAAAGTCTGAAGGAAGCACTGGGGCTGTAGGCCAGCTGGCCCGACAGCCCGTTAAAGGCGGGAAGTTACATATGTGCAGCAATCAGCTGCTGGTTATCCTGATACATGGCGAACAGGTAGTTGTTATAGCTCTGACCACGGGTGGAATAGCCCTTCAGCTTGTGGATCATCGCCGTTGCCGTCACTTCCTGATCCGCTTTGCGCAGCTGAGCACGGGACTTACGGAACGACGCATAGGCCGCGTGGGTATTCAGGTTAGCCACGTAAGCCGCAACTGACTCCTGCACGGAATCATAGCGGGAGTAGCCTTTCACCTTGCCTGGCCCATTTTTACAGCCCCCTTTCGCGCATTTCATGCCGAAAAGATTGTTGTTGCTGCGCGTCAGCTTCGAGGTGCCCCAGCCGCTCTCTGCCGCCGCCATGGTGGCGACCATGCTGTCGGGGATAATATCCACGCGGTCCAGCAGCGCGTCCCACGGGATACGGCGCGTATTGCCGGACCAGCTCACTTTGTAGCGTGTGGCAATATCCTTCATGCGCGCGCGTTCCGCAGGCGACCACTGACTGGTGTACTGCTTACTGAGCAGCCAGTTACGCTCGGCGGTAATCGCCGCGTTCTGGCTGGTGATATAAGGCATGACCGTCCGGAGAAACGCTTTTTTCCTTGGGGTTCCGGAAGGGTATTTTCGCAAATCAGGAAGTGAACTACTCTTAACACTATTGCGAGAATACTCTTGTTTACTGCTTGCCTGTTTCTTAACGCTGGTCTTAACGACGTGGGCTTTGTGACTCGTTGTTTCTGCGTGCGTCTTTGCCAGCACGCCCCCTGAAAACATCAGGGTGAAAAACATGAGTATCGCCGCCCCAGGTCGTCGCTTGGGTATCGATATCATTAGCTCTCCTGGTCGAATGTAAGCATTCCAATCCTTTCGTTATGCGCTTTTTTGTCGGATGAATCGGAAATTGTACCAAAAATAACCTCGCAGGGCACGTACAGAAATAGTCCAATTCCGAAATCATGTCACGATAAATCGTATAAAAATCGATCAAATATTGATGCAAATAGTGTTTTTCGCCCTGCAAAAATGTCGTGAAAACGGTCTATTTTCTCATCCCTGCCTCTCCTCCCTGCGGATTTTTAAAGGGGATGATTCCCCCGTTTTACTTCAGCGGCACACTGGGGAAAATCGCCATGACGGGGCTCTTTAATGAAACACTCAGCGTTACTTCTGCTCTTGCTGCCCGGTGTTGCCTGCGCTAACTGGACCGCGTCTGACTTCCCTCCCTTGACCGACGACGGCACCGGTGTCTGGCGCAGCCAGGCCGCGCTGAAAAAAGGCGCGCATCCGATAACTCTGAAGCAGGGCGAGCAGTGCTGGCAGCCATCGGGCGACATCAGGCTTAATCAGATGCTGTCGCTAAAACCCTGCAGCGGCAGCGCGCCGCAGTGGCGAATTTTCCGCGACGGTGATTATCAGGTGCAGCTGGATACCCGTTCCGGTACACCCACGCTGCTGCTGAGCGTGAAGAGTGCGGGCGATGCGCCTGCCGTCGTGGCTCGCCAGTGCCCGGTGAGCAGTGGGAAACCGCTGACTATCCCCGTCGGGCAAACCTTTGCTGAAGGCAGCGTGGTGCGGGACTTTTACAGCCAGCAAACCGCCACCGTCCGCGACGGAAAAATTACCCTGCTGCCAGCGGCGGAAAGTAACGGACTCCTGCTGCTGGAAGCAGAGAAAACCCATCAGGCAGCAGCGTTTCAGTGGCACAACGCCACGGTCTATTTCGTGCTGACCGACCGTTTTGCCAATGGCGATCCGTCAAACGACCACAGCTACGGGCGGCATAAAGACGACATGCAGGAGATCGGCACCTTTCACGGCGGCGATCTGAAAGGCCTGACCGGCAAACTCGATTATTTGCAGCAGCTGGGCGTTAACGCGCTGTGGATCAGCTCGCCGCTGGAGCAGATCCACGGCTGGGTGGGTGGCGGCACGAAAGGCGATTTCCCGCACTATGCCTACCACGGCTATTACACCCAGGACTGGACGCGGCTGGATGCCAACATGGGCGATGAAAACGACCTGCGTACGCTGGTGGATGAGGCACACCGGCGCGGCATCCGCGTGCTGTTTGACGTGGTAATGAATCACGCGGGCTACGCGACGCTGGCGGATATGCAAACTTATCAGTTCGGCGCGCTGTATCTGAACGAGCCCGAGCGCGGCAAGATCCTCGGTGAACGCTGGACCGACTGGCAGCCCGCCGCCGGGCAGAACTGGCACAGCTTTAACGACTACATCAACTTCAGCGACAAAACCGCCTGGCAAAACTGGTGGGGGAAAAAGTGGATACGCACCGATATTGGCGATTACGACAACCCCGGTTTTGACGACCTGACGATGTCGCTGGCCTTTTTACCGGATCTGAAAACCGAATCCACCGCGCCTTCCGGGCTGCCGCTGTTTTATCGCCATAAGCCCGATACCGCCGCGCGGGAAATTGCCGGAGCCACGCCGCGCGATTACCTGACTCACTGGCTGAGCCAGTGGGTGCGCGACTACGGCATCGACGGTTTCCGCGTGGATACCGCCAAACACGTTGAGCTGGAAGCCTGGCAGCAGCTGAAAACGCAGGCCAGCGAGGCGCTGGCGGCGTGGAAACAGGCTAACCCGCAGAAAAAAATCGATGATGCGCCGTTCTGGATGACCGGTGAATCCTGGGGGCACGGCGTGATGCAAAGTGCCTACTACCAGCACGGCTTCGATGCGATGATCAATTTTGATTACCAGGATCAGGCCGCCAGCGCGGCGGATTGTCTGGCGAATATGGACGGTGTCTGGCAGCAGATGGCGGAAAAACTCCAGGATTTCAACGTCCTCAGCTATCTCTCTTCGCACGATACCCGCCTGTTCCGCGAGGGCGGCTCAACGTCGGCAGAGCTGCTGCTACTGGCACCCGGCGCCGTGCAGATCTTTTACGGTGATGAGTCCGCACGTCCGTTTGGCCCGACCGGATCGGACCCGCTACAGGGCACACGATCGGATATGAACTGGCAGGATCTCAACGGAAGCGCGGCGGCCAGCCTGCGGCACTGGCAGCGGATCGGGCAGTTTCGCGCCCGCCATCCGGCGCTGGGCGCGGGGATACAGACCGCGCTGACCCTGCCGCAGGGCTACGGCTTTGTGCGCGAAAAGGGCGATGACCGGGTGATGGTGGTGTGGGCTGGCCGGGAAAAATAAGATGCCAGTCAGGCAGTCTGTCAGCCAGGCAGTGATTCAGTGCCAGGTGGCCGGTAAGGGAAAGGCAGTGGCGGGGATGCGCTGTCGTTGTGCGACGGCTAAACCATGTCGGTTCGCCGTCGCTAACTGAACAGAATGAAATGGCTACTGTGCGGCAGGCGGGTTTGTCTTCAGCCCGTCAAAGGCGCTGCGGATCTCCGCTTCCGGCAGGTTCACACCGATAAACACCAGCGTGCTGTGCGGCTGTTCGTCCGCTTCCCACGGGCGATCCCAGTCGGCGCTGTAGAGCCGCTGCACGCCCTGGAACAGCAGGCGGCACGGCTGGTCGGCGATCCACAGCATCCCCTTATAGCGCAGCAGGCTTTCGGCAAAGCTGCCCAGCAGGTTTTCCATTACCGCCGACACATCACCCAGCACCACCGGGTAGTCAAACTCCACCACGATCGACGAGATGGCGTTCTGCGCCTCGTGAATGCGCTGGAAGCGAGGTTTCGCCACCACCACCTGCTCCTCCAGCATAAAGCCGCGGGTATCAAACAGCAGGGCGAGGTCGATCTGGCCGTGTATTACCGGATAGATCGGCGCGCGGGCGTTGATGCGCTGAAGGCGTTCGGTCAGCGCGGTGTTATCGACGGATACGTCGGTTTTACTCAGCAGAATGCGATCCGCGTAGCCGATCTGTGACTGCGCCAGGCTGAACTGGTTTAACTGCTGGTCGGCATGCACCGCATCCACCAGGGTAATCACTCCGTCCAGCAGATAGCGCTCGCAGATAATTTCGTGGGAGAAGAAGGTTTGCAGGATCGGGCCGGGGTCCGCCATGCCGGTGCATTCAATCACCAGCCGGTCAAAGCTCAGGTTGCCGTTATCCAGACCATCGAGCAAATCCAGCAGTGCATCTTCCAGCTCGTTAGAGCGGGTGCAGCAGATACAGCCGTTGGTCAGGGTGGTAATCTGACTGGCGCGATCGCCAATCAGCTGGGTATCTACCGAGACTTCGCCGAACTCATTTTCAATGACGGCGATTTTGTAGTCCTGCTGTTCGTGCAGGATATGTCGCAGCAGGGTGGTTTTACCTGCGCCGAGGAAACCGGTTAAAACGGTGACTGCAATCGGGGTCATAATTGTTCCTGTTAACAGCAGCGCATTCCGCCTTTGCCGTCGCCGCCGTAGCGGGCCTGCTGGCGTTCGCGGAAAAATTCCTTATAGGTCATCACCGGTTTGTCCGGATGATTAGTCTGCATATGCAGGACGTAGGTATCGTAATCGGGGATGCCTACCAGCATTCTTGCCGCCTGACCGAGGTATTTTTTTGCCGCGCCTAAGTTATCAAACATACGCCGCTCCTTTGGTGATCCCCCACCTTCAGGCAGGAGACAGCCCCGCATCGCGGGGCTGAGATTCAGAGATTATCAGTGGCCGGAAGAGACTTTCACCCCTTCTTTCGGCACCGGGACATAAGGCGTTTCTTTGTCGGTGCGCTGATCTGTCTGGCGCGCCTTCATCCACGCTTTAATGCCGTAGAAGATAATACTGTACACCACAATCAGGAACAGGATACTCAGTCCGGCGTTAGTGTAGTTGTTGATCACAATATGATGCATATTGTCGATCTGCTGCTGGGTCAGCTCGGCACCGCCTGCCTGGATACGCTCTTTATACTGCCCGGCCATATAGAAGAAGCCTTCCATCTGCGGGTTGTTGCTGAACAGTTTCAGGCCCAGCGCCCAGGTGGTGCAGATCAGCAGCCAGACGGCTGGCAGCACGGTCACCCAGATGTATTTGGTGCGCTTCATTTTCACCAGCACCACGGTCGCCAGAATCAGCGCCACGGCGGCCAGCATCTGGTTAGAGATACCGAACAGCGGCCACAGGCTCTTCACGCCGCCCAGCGGATCAACCACGCCCTGATACAGCAGGTAGCCCCACAGGCCCACGCAGCCCGCGGTACCGATAATCCCTGCCACCAGCGAGTCGGTTTTCTTCAGGAACGGCACGAAGTTGCCCAGTAGATCCTGCAGCATAAAGCGGCCTGAACGGGTACCGGCATCCAGCGCGGTCAGAATAAACAGCGCCTCAAACAGAATCCCGAAGTGATACCAGAAGCCCATATCGGCCACCGGCACAATCTTGTGGAAGACGTGGGCGATACCCACGGCCAGCGTTGGTGCACCACCGGCGCGGTTCAGTACCGAAGGCTCACCGATGTCTTTCGCCGTTTGCAGGATCTGATCCGGGGTAATTACAAAGCCCCAGGAGCTGACGGTGGCCGCCGCGTGTGCGGTGACGTCTCTCAGCTGCGCCATAATCATCGGCGCGTTTTCACCACCCAGTTCGTGCAGGTTCGGCATGGTGATGCCCAGACCGGCCGGTGGGGTGTTCATCGCAAAGTAGAGGCCCGGTTCGATAATCGACGCCGCAACCAGCGCCATCACCGCCACGAAGGACTCCATCAGCATGGCACCGTAGCCGATAAAGCGCGCGTCGGTTTCACAGGCCAGCAGCTTCGGCGTGGTACCGGAAGCGATCAGCGCATGGAAGCCGGACACCGCGCCGCAGGCGATGGTAATAAACAGGAACGGGAACAGCGCACCTTTCCACAGCGGACCCGTACCATCGATATACTGGGTGATGGCCGGCATTTTCAGCTCAGGGTTGAGGATCACGATGCCGATAGCCAGGCCGACGATCACCCCGATTTTCAGGAAGGTCGCCAGATAGTCGCGCGGTGCCAGAATCAGCCACACCGGCAGCAGGGCGGAAACAAACGCGTAACCGATCAGCGTGAAGGTAATGGTGGTGTCTTTAAAGGTCAGCGCCGGGCCCCAGTACGGGTCGTGCGCAATCACGCCGCCGTAGTAAATGGAGGCCACCAGCAGCACGATACCGATCACCGACACTTCACCCACGCGGCCGGGCCGCAGGTAGCGCATGTAGATGCCCATAAACAGCGCGATCGGCACCGTCGAGCAGACGGTAAATACGCCCCACGGACTTTCCGCCAGCGCCTTCACGACGATCAGCGCCAGCACGGCGAGGATAATAATCATAATCAGGAAGCAGCCGAACAGCGCAATGGTGCCGGGGACCGGGCCCATCTCTTCTTTGATCATCTCGCCAAGCGAAGCGCCGTTACGGCGGGAAGAGATAAACAGCACCATAAAGTCCTGCACCGCCCCGGCCAGCACCACACCCGCCAGCAGCCACAGCACGCCGGGCAGATAGCCCATTTGTGCCGCCAGCACCGGACCAACCAGCGGACCGGCACCGGCAATGGCCGCAAAGTGGTGACCAAACAGCACGTTGCGGTTGGTCGGTACGTAGTTCAGGCCGTCGTTATTAATCACCGCCGGCGTCGATCGCGTTGGATCGAGCTTCATCACCTTCTGGGCGATATACAGGCTGTAAAAGCGGTAGGCGACAAGATAGACCGACACGGAAGCGACGACGATCCACAGTGCACTGATATGCTCGCCGCGCCTCAGGGCAACGACGGCAAGACAACATGCCCCGATGATTCCAAGAATCATCCAGGGGATATGTTTGAATAATGAGTTTTTATTCATAGGAAACCTGGTTTTTATAATTGATGAAAACGATCTCAGCATCCCGGCTGAGCCTCTGAGTTTTTATCGAAGGGCACAAAATCATGCTGGGTATATGGTGGCAATTTTTCCCCCTGAGCGGTGGAAAGAGTGGTTAAGCGGTCATATGCAGCAGTGAGCGGTTGCTTGAGGGGCTGAGCGGTTTCGCTCTGAAGCTAACCCATTGAATTATGTGATGCAGATCTCGCTGGCGGCGAAAGCGGTACAGCTTCATGCTTGTGTCACCGGGAACTGCTATTCTGAGCGACGTTGCTAAGCAGAAATAACTGGCATAAGGTGATGTTTCACAAAGATATGTGTAATCGAACAGGGGATGACCGGGCTATGGAAAACGACGCAGATATTGTTTATCGGGTGAATTATCCGATCACTTCGCAGCAGTTTATCGATCTGCTGAGTGAAACCTCGTTAGGCGCAAGAAGGCCCCTGGCGGATGACGAGCGCATTGCGAAGATGCTGAAGCATGCCAACCTGACGGTGACCGCGTGGCAGGGTGAGGCGCTGGTTGGCGTTGCCCGTTCGGTGACGGATTTCACCTTCTGCTGCTACCTGTCCGACCTCGCCGTGTCCGAAAAGGTACAGAAGGGCGGCATCGGCAAGGCGCTGATTGCGGAAACCTGCCGCCAGCTTGATGCTGCCTGTCGCCTGATACTGATAGCGGCACCGCTGGCAGAAGGCTACTACCCGAAAATCGGCATGGAGCACCACCACAGCGCCTGGACCATTAAGGCCGGTGAGTTTCCTGCTTAAACAGGTACTACTCTTCAGGATGATAATGCGTGATTTCGCAGGAAAGGAGCCGATAGTGAAACATAACAAAGTGTTGGGATGGATGCTGGCAGCAGGCAGCGTGGGGTTGTTCAGCCAGTGGGCGCAGGCTTCATCGGATATGGGGAGCTGCCCCTGGAGTGCTAAAGGGTGCCTGATAAGCAGCCCGCCGGTGCTCGATATAGGTAACGATACCCGCGATAACCTGCTGCGGCTGCTGGGTGAGAAAAAGGCCTTCCCGCTGCCGGTACTGCCGGATTCCATCGATGTTGTTCACAGTCGTAACTACTATTTTGCACCGCATTTGTCGGAATGGTATGACCATATGCAGGATGAGACGGCGCAGGATGCCTCGGTCGCCGAGCTGCCGCTGGCGATGCAGGCCAGGCAGATAGGCGTTGATGATGCGCTGCTGGACGGCTTCCGCCAGCAGAGCGACGGCCTGGAAGACCGCCACGTGTCCAACACGCTCGACTCCGTCGAACAGTTTTACCGCGCGCTGCTGGCGGAAACCTCGCTGACGGCGGAACAGCGCCAGTCGCTGGCACTGGCGCGGCTCAAGGTCAACGGCAGCGCAGAAGCACAGGCCGCTATTGCGGCGTTGAACTACCCGGAAAACACCGTGGCCGGGCAGTTTCAGCGCTATCTGCTGGTGGCAAACCAGTTCTATGCCGGTGACTATGCGACGGCGGCCACCGCCTTCACCGCGCTGAGCGCAGGCCAGCAGCCGTGGCTGGCTGAAACGGCAAGCTACATGCTGATGCGTACAGGATTGAACCGCAGTAGCGCTAAGGCCAGCGGCCTGTACGGTGATTTTGATGTGAAAAACATTGATAAAGCCGCCGCCACGGAGGCGCTTAATCAGGCACAGGCCTATCTGCAAAAATGGCCGGATGGCCTGTATGCCGAATCGGCACGCGGCATGCTGCGCCGCATTAACTGGTATCTTGAGGGCTGGGACTCGCTGGCGCAGGAATCCGAGCAGGCGCTGAAGCAGGCGGGCAGCGTGGAATCGCTCATTTCACTGATATCCGAGGTCGACGATAAGCTGCTCAGTAAGGATCTGACCCGCAACGAGGCGTATTTCCTCAATGCGCCGGATGCCCCGCTGCTGACCTTTACCCAGACGCTGCGCCTGATGCGCAGCACGGAATGCGACGGCAAAGCGCCCTGTGTGGATCGGGCGTATCTTGAGCAGATCAAACCGATTTTCGACAGGGGCCAGCAGCTGCCGCTGTGGCAGTATCTGACGCTGCTGCTGGCGGAGCAGAAGCAGGATTACGCCACGGTACTCGGCGCAATTAAACCGGTGGAATCCCTGCCCGAGCATGACATTCTGGCCTTCAGTCAGCAGGTGCTGTACGGCGACGTGCTGATGGATCAGAAAAACTGGGATGCCGCGCGCCAGCACTGGCTGCATCTGCTCACGATAGCCAAAGATAAAGAGCAGCAGCAGATGCTACAGGCGATGCTGGCGGCAACGCTGGTCAACAGCGGGCAGACCGGACAAATCTTTGCCGCCGACAGCAAGGTGACCAACCTGCGCTACCGCTCGCTGGTATTGAAGAAGCTGGCGACCCCCGACCTGCTGCGTCAGCAGGTAAAAGAGGGGAGCAGCAGCGAAGAGAAGACCATCGCACTGCACACCCTGCTGGTAAAAGACCTGATTGCCGGGCGCTACGACGACTGGCTACAGGATAAGGCCCTGGGCAGCCATATCACCCAGCCGCTGGTGGACAACAGCTTTTCCGACGTCGATCTGACGGTGTTTAACTGGACGGGCGAAAAAGCCGAACCGGGCTATCGCTGTGCCTCGCTGGAGCAGACGGTCAGCACGCTGAACGCCCGTTCCGACGATCCCCACGCGCTGAACTGCCTCGGCGAGTTTTTCCGTACCACGCAGGCGAAGGTGGACAGCTGGCCGGAACAGGATGGGACGCTGGCGTTGGGAGCCGCAGTGGGTGAGGGCAGCGGAGGGGCGCCCAATCGGCAGGCGTACTATACGCAGGTGATCCAGAATCCGCGTGCCGAGCCGGAAGATAAAAGCTTTGCGCTTTACCGTGCGGTGATGTGCTATGCGCCGTCGGGCTACAACGACTGCGGCGGGCAGGATGCTGAACCGGCGGCGCGTAAAGCCTGGTTTAACCGTCTGAAAGCGGACTATCGGGGCGGACCATGGGCGCAGCGGCTCAAATACTACTGGTAATGATGCTGTGCAGTCTGGTGGCCTTTGGCAGTGTCAGTTCCAGCGCGAGCGAAGCCATTGCTGGCAGCACCCGTGCCAGCTCACCGGGTGCCGCCGTTTCATCCGCCGATAGCTATCGCGTCCGTGCCGCCGACCATCGTGCTTTCTGGCTGTGGTCCGGGGTCGGCAGCTCGGCAGAAATGCGTGAGGCAGAGGTGGTCTATCTGCATCAGGGAGAAGTGAATCTGTATCGCGGCAGGCCGGTCTTTGAACGGGTGGGCCTACCGGTCAGCAGGCTTAGCTTCCCCCGTATCTGGCTAACCGTGCGCTTAACCACGCTGGAGATGCCGGACGATATCTCGGCAAGAATCATCGGCCTGATGGCGCGCTGGAGCCAGAGCGGTAATCACGTTGTCGGCCTGCAAATCGACTTCGATGCGGCGACCCAAAAGCTGGATGACTACGCACAGTTCCTGACCGCGCTGCGGCAAAAGCTGCCGCGAGAGTATGCCCTGGGTGTGACCGGGCTGCTTGACTGGGCCAGTACCGGGGACATCGCCACGCTGAACCGCCTGCCGGTGGATGAGCTGGTGGTGCAGACCTATCAGGGGCGGCACAGTGTGCAGGGCTATGCCAGCTATTTGCCCGCGCTACAAAAGTTACATATTCCGTTTCATGTCGGGCTGGTTCAGCACGGCGAATGGGAGCCGCGCTATGAGCGTGAGCTTTCCGCCTCACGCTGGTATCGCGGAACCGTGGTGTTTATGCTGCGTCCTGGGCGTTAGTACGCAGCCGTCGCTTATCCTGCTGATAGCGCGGATCGGCCAGAGGGATACTGTCGATTAGCGCACGCGTGTAGTCACTCTCCGGCCGCGTGAAGATGCGTTCTACGCTGCCCCGTTCGGCCACCTGGCCGTTTTTCAGTACCACAATTGACCGGCACAGGCTGCGTACCACCGCCAGGTCATGGCTGATAAACAGACAGCCAAACTGATATTCCTGCTGCAAATTGCGCAGCAGGGTCAGAATCGACTGCTGGATAGAAACATCCAGCGCCGAAGTGGGTTCATCGGCAATCAGCAGCTGCGGCCGTAGCGCAATGGCCCGGGCAATGGCAATACGCTGGCACTGGCCGCCGGAAAGCTCATACGGGTATCTGTCCCGCCAGGCGGCAGGCAAACCGACCAGGTCGATCAGCGTGCTGACCCGTTTATCGAGCGCGGCGCGATCCAGCGAGGTGTGGGTTATCAGCGGCTCGGCAATCGACTGGCTGATGCTCATCTTCGGATTGAGGGAGCTTGCGGGGTTCTGGAAGATCGCCCCAATCTTAGCCCGGCAGGCCTTTGTGGTGCGATGTTTTGCATCGTAAAGCGGCTCTCCCGCCAGTCGGATGGTGCCGCCGTCCGGTTTGATCATGCCCAGCAGGCTGCGCCCGATGGTCGTTTTCCCGGAACCGGATTCACCCAGCAGGCCAAGAAATTCCCCCTTGCCGATAGCAAAAGAGACGTCGTTAACCACCGGATGACGTCTGCCCAGCGTGGACGCGTAGCTAATGTGCAAATGCTCAACCTGCAACAGCGGCTCGGGCGGCCATGCGGCTGCGTGATGTCCTCCCGTCGCAGAAGGCACGGCGGCAAGCAGCTGTTGGGTATAGGTATGAGCGGGCGCGGAGAACAGTGGGTCAACCGCGTTCTGTTCCACGACTCTGCCATGGCGCATGACCAGCACGCGGTGGGCGATATCCGCCACCACGCCCATATCATGGGTGATCAGCAGCACCGCCATCTGATACTGCTGGTTCAGGCGAAACAGCAGATCGAGGATCTCCTGCTGGGTGGTGACATCCAGCGCGGTAGTTGGCTCATCGGCAATCAGGATTTTCGGCCTTCCGGCCAGCGCAACGGCAATCATGATGCGCTGTATCTGGCCGCCGGAGAACTGATGCGGGTAGCTGCGCAGGCGTTTTTCCGCCTGGGGGATACCGGTCAGCGTCAGCAGCTCAACCGCCCGGGAGCGGCGCTGCGCGGCGGAAAGCTGCGGTTCATAGAGCGCAATCGCTTCATCCATCTGTCGGCCGATGGAAAAAACCGGGTCCAGCGATGCGGAAGGGTCCTGGAAAATCATGGCAATTTCCCGGCCGCGCAGTGCCGCCAGCGATCGGCGGTCCAGCTTCAGCAGGTCGCGATTCTGGTAAATGATCTGTCCTGCCAGGCGCGCATTCCCCGGCAGCAGGCCGGGGATGGCCTGCGCAATGGCGGATTTACCCGCGCCGGATTCACCGATCACCGCCAGAATCTCACCGGCGGCCAGGGTAAACGATACGCCGTCCACCGCCTTCACCTCACCCTGATGGCCCGGATAAATGACCGACAGCTGATTAACGGCTAACAGCGGTGCGGAGTTAGTTGACGCCATCAATCAGTCCCTGCTCCAGCCAGCTGTCCAGGCGGGGTATCGCTACCGCGTACACCTTAAACGCGCGCTTGAGGTTTTCAATCACCACAAACTCATCCGGGCCGTGGGGAGAACCGTGACCGGCCGGAATAAACGCCGGTTTGGTACGCACCGATTGGCCCTGGAACAGTTCGCCTTCAATGCGGCGGAAGCCCGGCCCAAAGGTGATCGAGTTCGGCAGGTAGCGCGCGTGGGTGCCGCCGCCCATGGAGTAAGGCTCGGTAATCACCTCAGCGATGGTGTCGTAGGTTTGCTGCAGGCGCTTCACCAGCTCGCTCTCTTTATCGACGTGGATCGGCGATGCATCGCTGGTGATACTCAGGGTGCCGTTCAGCGGGGCAATGGCCTTGCGCAGGGTTGCCAGCAGTGCGTCTTTGTCGGTCGCCAGCGGATAGCGAATATCCAGATGCAGATTCAGGCCGTTGTGATGTGGGGTAAGCAGGCCTCCGTTGAGCGTAAGCTTACCGGTTGGCGCATCTTCGGCCGCAAAACCGGCGCTGATGCCCCAGGGATCGGCCAGCAGCCGGCTGATAATTCGTGCAGCGTTCAGATCGTCCCCCTCCAGCAGGTTCGCGGCAAGCAGCGCATCCAGCAGCAGCGGGATTGCGTTGCGGGTATTTTCCGGGAACGCGGCGTGGCCGGACTGGCCGCGCGCCGTCAGCTGGACGTTCTGCTCAACGGCAGCAATTGCCAGCACCTGACGTTGCTCTTCCGGCAGGGCGGCAATCGCCTGCTCCAGCCGCGGCGCCTCGCTGGCGGGCAGCGTCAGCGTTGCCGTAGCGGGAACGGCATTCTCCGCCACGCCCGCGTTTACGCCTGTAAGCACCGATCCCACCGGAATATGCAGCACCAGATTCAGTCCGCCTTTCTGCGCGTGGTTCACCGGGAACGCGCCGTCGGTAATGATCGAAAAGCGCGGAACCGGTCCGTGCTCGGCAAAGTATTTAATGTCGGCCATGCCGATCTCTTCCGCTCCGCCGTAAACAATGCGCAGCTTGTGATGCAGCGGCACGCCGAGATCGCGAAAGGCGCGCAGCAGATAAAGATCCAGCAGCGCCGGGCCTTTGTTGTCTGACGATCCACGGCCAATGACAAAACCGTCTTTCTCAAACGGTTTAAACGGTTCGAAGGTCCAGTTATCCCCCGGCGGCACGACGTCGAGATGGGAAATCAGCCCCAGCTCCGGCACGCTATCCCGCGTATCGGCCAGTACCGAAATGGCGTAGCCGTCGTGTTGTTCAGTGGTGAAGCCGTAGCTCTGCGCTTTGCGGATAACGTGCTGGAAGACGTTTTCAACTTCCTGTCCAAAGGGTTTACCCGGTTCGGCGAGCTTCTCATCCCCGACGCTGGGAAAGGCGACCAGCTCCAGCAGATCCTGCACGAACTCCGTACGATGTTGATCGAACCAGTGTTCCAGTTTCTCGCTCAGCGCCAGCTCGTCCTGGCTCAGATGGTGATAGTTTTCAGTCGCCATTACACACTCCTGTTTGGGGAATCGGTTTAATTTAAGATGTCTTTTACCGGCACCGCCGGTCGTGGATTCAGTACGCGGGAAAGCCCTTCGCCGATAAAGTTGATCGCCAGCACCATCAGCACAATGGTCAGGCCGGGCGGCACCCACAGCCACCATTCGTAGTCGATAACCCGAATGCTCTGCGCGGCCGCCAGCATATTTCCCCACGAGGGCTGCGGCTGCTTAACGCCGAGGCCGATAAAGCTCAGCGCGGCTTCCGCCAGAATCGCATTCGCCACGGCGAGGGTGAGGTTGATAATCAGTGGGGCACAGGCGTTACGCAGCAGATGGCGGAATACAACCGTGACGCCGCTGACGCCGATCGATTTCGCCGCAAAGACGTAGCCGCTTTCGCGCAACGAGAGGAATTCTGCACGTACCAGGCGGGCAATGCCGGTCCAGTGCAGGATGCCGATAATAAAAATCACGTTCCACGAGCTGGCACCCATAATCGCCGCGAGGGTGATGGCCAGAGCGTAAAACGGGAAGCACATAATGATATCGGTCAGGCGCATGATCAGCGTATCCACTACGCCGCCTTTATATCCGGCCAGACTGCCCAGGGTAATGCCGATTGCACCCTGAAAAATGACCGCCGCCAGCGCCACAAATAGCGAGACTCTGCCGCCGTAAAGCAGGCGGGACAGCACATCGCGGCCGATTTCATCGGTGCCAAGCAGGTGCCCGTCCCCGGGCGGTGCTTCAATTGCCATCAGGTCGATATCGTCCGGATGGAAGGCGACCAGCCACGGCGCACTGAGCGAAGCCAGTGTGAGCAGCAGCAAAATCACCAGTCCGGTGAGGAAATAACGATCGCGCAGCAGGGGATGGCCTGCGCGACCAGCGGTAAGGTTCAGGGTGTCGGGTGTCGTCATTGCCTGAGCCTGATGCGCGGATCGACCAGCGCATAGAGAATATCGACCAGGAAATTGGTCATCAGAGTAATCACCGCCAGAAACAGCACGATGCCCATCAGCAGCGAGTAGTCGCGTGCCTGGATCGCATCAAAACTCAGGCGGCCGATACCGGGCCAGTTAAAGATGATTTCCGTCAGCAGAGTGGCCGACAGCAGCGAAGGGATTTCCATGCCGACTACGGTAATCAGCGGCCTGGCGGCGTTTTTAACCAGATGGGGGAAAATCACCCGCGAGCGGCTTACCCCACGTGCAAAAAGCGCCTTCACAAAGTTTTGATTGATTAACTCACTGATGCCCGAACGCAGATAGCGGCTGAATATCCCGATATTGGCAACGGCCAGCGCCATTGCAGGCAGGAACAAATGGCTGAGTACGTCCAGCAGGTGCTGTACGCCGCTGTAGTTGCTGCCCAGCGTGGTGGCCCCCGATACCGGGAACCACTTCAGATTCATGGCAAAAACCTTAACCAGCAGAATGGCGATAAAAAACACCGGGACGGACACCACAACAAAGTAGATCAGTGAAATGGCCGTATCCACCTTTCCACCACGGTGTAGTCCAAGGTAAATACCCAGTGGAAAAGCGATCAGCAGGGTTAAAAATAACGAACTGACCGCCAGCAATACCGTATTTACTATCCGTTCCTGAATCAGCATCAGGACCGGCGCACCGCTCTGCGTTGAGTAACCAAAATCACCCACAAAGGCGTGCGATGCCCAGCGCAGGTACTGAATCCAGATCGGATCGAGATAGCCGGCCTGACGCAGCAGCTCCTGCTTCTGTTCCGGAGTGGTTTCCGGCGCGATCATACCGACGAACGGATCGCCTGGCTGAAGCTTAATAAGGAAGAACACCACCACCGAAATTCCGATCAGCACGGGAATGAGGATCAACAGTCGGTGTAATACATAGCGCAGCATAGCGATTCCTGATTAACGATAATGCCGTGGCTCGGGGGCCACGGCTGCGGCGGGCGTTATTACTGATTAACCGTCCACTGCGTGACGTCGGCAAACGGCTCGTAGGGATAGGCACTGTAGTGGCTGACCCGCTTGCTGAGCGCGTAACCCTGATTCGGGATATAAAGCCACACGTGCGGCACCTGCTGATTGACCTCTTTCAGCCAGTCACCGATGCTGGTTTTCAGCTTTTCGGCATCCACGGTGGTATTAAACTGCTCTGCGAGGGCATCCAGCTTCGGCGTGGAGAAACGTTCCCACCAGAAGTTGTTTTCATACAGCCCCGGCCTGAAGGTGCCGCCCATCAGCACGCCGTCGTAAACTTTGTTTTTATCCTGCAGGATGGCCAGCGTGGCATTGAAGTCCGCTACGTTCAGCACCACGTTAATGCCGATCTTTTTCAGGTTCTGCTGGATAATTGGCGCGGTTAATTCGCGGGTGCGGTTGCCGGTCGGATAATTCAGGGTGAAGGTCAGATTCTGGCCATTTTTATCCACGATGCCATCACCGTTAGTATCGCTCCAGCCCGCTTCTTTTAATAATTCCTGCGCCTTTTTCGGATCGTAAGAATAGGTGTTGAGGTCCTTCGGGTAATACTGGCTCTGCGGGTGATCTTTGGTATTAAATACCAGCCCGTGACCGAAAAGTAATTTATCCACAATCAGCTGGCGATCGATGCCGTAAGCCAGCGCCTGGCGGACGCGCGGGTCGCTGAGATTAGGGTTTCGCGTATCCAGACTTAAATATTGTGCGGTGACGCCAGGCTGTTCAACAATACGGATGCCTGCTTTCTGATACGTTTCTACATCACGTTTGTTCCACGATGACAGTTCGGCAATATCGACATCGCCGTTAATTAATTCGTTCTGTACCGTCTGGGCATTGGAGACTTTAAAAATAAAGGTTTTAATCTTTGGTGCACCGCCAAAGTACGCCTCGTTACGTTCCAGTTTGACGTACTGATCGGAGACGAACTCAACGAATTTATACGGCCCGGTGCCAACCGGATTACGCAGCAGCGCGGTCGCGGTATTCCACTCTTTTACCGGAATAGCATTCCAGATATGCTTTGCCAGTACCGGGCGATCGGCGAAGTGGGCAAAGGCCGCGGCGTACGACGCGGTGAAGGAGAAGCTGACCGTTTGCGGATCAATGACCTTTATTCCGGCAAGATCGGCACTTTTACCGCTATGGTAATCCTCATAGCCGACCAGGTGCTTAACGAAATCAGGCTGGTCGCGCGGGAAGTCTGGTGCCGCCTCTGAGCCATAGGTAAAGGCGACATCTTCGGCGGTAAACGGTTTGCCGTCGTGCCATTTCACGCCCTGACGCAGGTGCAGTGTCAGCGTTTTTCCGTCGTCAGAATAATCATAGCGCTCGGCCAGTGACGGCTGTGGGTTTTGATTTTTATCCAGGGTGAACAGGCGGCCAAAGACGTTAAAAATGACCGCGCGATCGTAGTCGGTGAAATAAAGCGTCGGGTTAAACGTTCCGTTCGGATTACTCCAGATGGCATAGCGAATCACGCTATTGTCGCTGGCGGCGTAGGCGTTAAATGCGCTTACTCCTACAGCAGCAATAAAAATGGCTTTTGATAATGCTTTCATGAAAACCCCGGGTAGTATTAATTATTATCTTTACTAATGTAAGCATTCCATCAATGGGAGTGAAATTCGGATGGTTATTTAACATCGCCTGAGTTTGATTGATTTATTTTTCAGATGCTGAATATTCAAACTCCTGAATAAGATACATAAAACGAGGTGCTGTAATTAAAGCTAACAGAAGGGCAGGGATGCAGGCAAATGCGGAAATAGGCTTAAAATATCTGATTATTGGATTAGCGAATGATGGGGAAAAGAAGGTGACGCCGTTGATTTTTGCGAAATGAATACGATTAAAATTTATCCATTTATGTCCGCTGATGCCTCTGTAAACACCGGGGGCACAGCCATTAGCGGCCTGTTACTCGCATGAGGTATTGAAGATGACGGGCAATCTGATGGTGGTTTGATCGGGCTTTTAAGCGGTGATAGCATGGGATTTCCGGTCAGCGATGACTTTATACTGATGTCTCGTCTGACCGGAATTTTTTCCTGGTGTTGGCTGTCTTAGCGACCTGGCCCAATAGGTCAGGTTTTTTAATGCTTTAACAACGGGGATGAGTGTAACCTTTAGGGGTTTATTTGTAATTGGTTCTTAAGTATTGTAATGCCTATACTAAAGTGCAGGTGCTGTTCTAACGCTGCCTCAGAATTCGCATGGAGCTCGAATGTTTTCTTTCTTCGATGAAAACCAAACAGTAACGGATACTCTTCAGGCCTATATACAGAGAAAACTCTTTCCTTACGGCAACCCTGCGTATGCCTTTACCGTTGTCAGTAAGAAAAACCCTTCAGATGTCCTTATTATTTCCAGCTATCCCGATGAGTGGGTGAATCTGTATCGCTCCAATAACTTCCAGCTTACGGACCCGGTTATCCTTAGTGCCTTTAAACGAACTTCGCCTTTTGCCTGGGATGAGAACATTACCCTGATGTCGGATCTCAGGTTCACAAAAATTTTCTCACTCTCAAAGCAGTACAATATTTTGAACGGCTTCACTTTCGTTCTGCACGACCATATGAATAACCTTGCGCTGCTGTCGCTGATCATCGACGGCAACGATCAGGGTGCGCTGGAGCAGCGGCTGTCCACCGGACAGGGCGAGCTACAGATGCTGCTGATTGATTTTAATGAGCAGATGTATCGTCTGGCGGGCTTAAATGCTGAGAGGACTCAGGCGAAGCGTGAGGGGGCAGAGCGGGCGATGTTTACGTTGCGGGAGAACGAAGTGCTTTACTGGTCCAGCATGGGAAAAACGTATGCAGAAATCGCCGCTATCACCGGCATTTCGGTCAGTACGGTAAAGTTTCATATCAAAAATGTGGTGGCCAAGCTTGGGGTCAGTAACGCCCGGCAGGCTATCCGGCTGGGCGTTGAATTGGATCTGATCAGACCGGCAGCTTCAGCGGCCAGATAGCCAGAGATTGTTCCTCGCAGGCCGCGCGGCTAAGAAACTTTTTCGACAACATTGCTCTGTCCTTGTCTTCTGCGGGCAGCGTCAGCAGATAAATTCGCTCCTTTTCGCTGAGATAAGCTTCTTTAAGCACGGTGATATTCCATCCTGAACGCCGCAGAACCGTCAGCATCGGGCGGCTTACGATGGTGTAAATCCTGGCATAATCATTACGCTGTGCCCAATTAACCATCGCCAAAAACAGCGCCTGGCTCACCGGATAGTGTTCCCCCAGCAGCTGGCGTGCACGGGCCTTATCGACAAAAAATCGGCTGGATTCTGTACCGTACTCAGGGAGCGCGACAGTATTAAAGCTGGCATTAAAGGTGTGCGTAATCATATTCGGGCGTTTGAGGGCAATAAAGCGTACGCTGCACACCAGCTGACCTTGATAAACGCCGAGGATATAGCGGGTTCCCGGTTCGTCAAACTCGTCTGACTCCATTCCCTGGCTGCACACAACGTCCCACCCGAGGCGATCGCTGAAGGTTGTTTTCCTCAGTTTATACAGCTCTTCAGAGCGAGTGGTTTTCAACTCTTCATAACTAACGTCAAACAGTTCAAGCATTCCTTATCCCCCTAAAAAAATCCGCAGCTCTTCTTGCCGCTTCCCACAGGATTCTACAAATTTTTTAACGTTCCGTTCAGTGTAAAAACAATTTATGGCGTAAAAGTGATTTTATGCTAGCGAAGATAGATGTTTAACCCGCTGCGAGTGTCCCTGCAGCAAAAACCTTAAATTTCAGACGTTGAACCGCGGATTTCAGGCATAACCTGTGGTTTATTTCTGCATGGCGGAGGGGTGAAATATCCATTCTGTAAAAGAAATGTACAGGCGTTATAACGAAAAAAATTAACGTTTTTCACGGTCTAAACCCCGATTGCTGCGGGTTTGCCCGCCCGCCAGGCTTCCGCTTGTATCCCGGTGTTGGTAAAGTGAACAACCGATGCTGAAATGTAGCCAGAAGGGAATTCAGAGTGGCCGGAAGAATAGATTATCAGATTGAAAAATACAGCTTTACCGAACTTAACGAGCCGCCGCATCTTACCCGACAGTGGGCTGAAGTCACTGAACAATGCCGTGAGGTACACGCCGGGGTTGAAGAACGACTGCGGCTGGCCCTGCAAAACGTGGACTACGTTACCAGCTTCGAACTGCCGTTCCGGCTGCTGCTGATCCGCGCCCCGCAGCTGATCGCCAGCGTGCGCGAAACGCTTCCCGTCCGGCAGAAAAACGTCATTTTCAACGGTAAACGATTCGGCTGTGTTTACAGTCTCAAAACCGATCTGAGCGCGATCCCTGACGCATTTCAGTACCGTTTATCAACGCGCATCCGGCGTGAAGATGCCACAGGTAATTCGGCGGCACCCTTTCAGCAGATTGCCAAAGACACCAAAGCACCGCGCGATCGCCTGAGAACCGCGTTGGAAAGCGGGCTACAGGTCACGGTGCTTGATGGCATGTTCTGGTTCGGCATTCAGCGGATGGCGGCGGATATCCAGCGGCTGAGAAAGAGCGGAATGAGAATTGCGACGGCGGAAACCGAGATCTTCGACAGTCTGACTGGCACGCTGCGGCGGGTGCCGGTGTATCGGCTGGCGGGCTGAAACTCAATGATATTGTGAGTTAATCTTTAGCCCGTCGGAGATAATCGGACATCACCAGTCCGATCGGTGCGTCTGCTCCAGAGTATATCTTGCAGTCTTCCAAGCTTTAGCAATGTAGCTATGGAAATTTATCGTTGATTAGGGAATGATTGTTTCCTATAATGCGCTATGCAAAAAAAATCCCGAACCATCACTGCTGGCCGCCCGCGCGAGTTCAACACCGACCTCGCGCTGGAGAGTGCCATCCATCATTTCAGCGTCCATGGCTATCATGGCAGCTCAATCAGCGACCTGAACGCGGCGCTGGGGCTGACCACGGGCAGTATTTATAAAGCCTGGGGCGACAAGCACGGGCTGCTGATGGCCGCCCTGGAACGCTACATCGAGCTGCGCTCGGCGGCGGTGGGGCAACTGCTCAGCGCTGCGCCCAGCGGTCTGGCAAAGCTTGAGGCGCTGCTTGGGCATTATGCCGATATCAGCAGTGGAAATTCCGGTGAGGTCGGCTGCCTGGTGGTGGAAACGGCCATGGAGCTGTCGGCAAGCGATGAGGTCATTGCCGCACGGCTGGCCCGCCAGGAAGCCAGCCGCCGGGCCCAGTTTACGGCGCTATTGCAGGAGGCGGAGCGCGACGGCTCGCTGCCAAAACAGGATGATATCGCCAGCTGCGCCGATCTGCTGGTTGCCATGACCCAGGGAATGCGCGTGCTGGGTAAATCCGGCAGTTCGCGTGAGAGAATGCAGGCGATTGCCGATAAGGCGATTTCGCTGCTTCAGCACTAGCCCAATCCGTTAAACCTCGATGACCGCATCGGGGTTTATTTTGATCTAATTAGGAAATGAACATTTCCATTTGGAGGAAAACATGCAGGAACAGGACAAACCCCGCCACGTTGGCCAGGAATTTTTCAACCGCAGCAACTTCTGGCAGACGTTCCGCCACGGCCATATCCGCGTTGGCGAAATCAAAATGCACTATGTTGAGGGCGGTGAAGGTGAGCCGATACTGCTGATCCCGGGATGGCCGCAGAGCTGGTATACGTGGCGCTACGTGATGGACGATCTGGTAAAAGCCGGGCGGCGGGTGATTGCGCTGGACCCGCGCGGCATGGGGGATAGCGATGCGCCGCTGGAGGGATACGATCTGACCACGACGGCGGCGGATATCCACGGTTTCGTGACCGCGATGAAGCTGACCGAACGGGGGCCAATCGACGTGGCCGGTCACGATGTTGGCGCGTGGATCGGCTACGCGTATGCTGCCGACTGGCCGCAGGACATCCGTAAAATCGCACTGCTCGATGCGCTAATCCCGGGCCTGTCGGTGCCGCGCAGCGATCTTCCCTCCGAGGAGATCGCCCTGCGGAACTGGCACTTTGCTTTTAACCGCCTGAACGATCTGCCGGAGATACTGATATCCGGCAGGGAAGAAGCGTTCCTGACGTGGTTTTTCCGCGCCAAATCGCAAAACACCTCGGCCATTGCCGCAGAAGATATCGCCTTTTACGCCCGTCAGATGGCGGTGCCGGGAATTCTGCGCGCCGCAGGCTGCTACTACCGCGCGGCTTTTGGTGCAGAAGGGCTGGCGGCCAATCGTCAGCGCGCTGAAACCCAGCTGACGATGCCGGTCAGGGTATTTGGCGCAGAGCGCAGCGTGGGTGCCACCATGCTGGAAGCGCTGAAGCCGCTGGGTAACGATGTTACCGGTGTGGTCGTTGAGGGCGCAGGGCATTATCTGCCTGAAGAGGCGGGGCCGAGGATTGCGCGGGAGCTGGAGGGGTTTTTTAGGGTTTGATGATTAGGGAGCAGATTAAGCCTTAAGGTACAGGGCATAGCAGAATGATGAAATTGACGTTCATTACAACTCAAATCCACCAAACCCCAGAAAGCAAAAACCCGCCGTTAGGCGGGTTCTTTGAATATGGTGCCCGAACCCGGAATCGAACCAGGGACACGGGGATTTTCAATCCCCTGCTCTACCGACTGAGCTATTCGGGCAATGGGGCGCATTAAACCGTAACCGGCCTGTGGCGTCAATGGCTTTATGTTGGAAATCAGACTGATTGCACTCTTTTTCATCAAAGGTGGCAAAATATCACCTTTAAGGACATTAAATGCCCAGCGGGGAAGGGCGCTTTTTATTCTGCTGACCGGGCGTCCAATCCTTACTTAACGCATGGCTATTTTTCAGCCGCTGCCTTTTCCCCTTACAACCTCGTCTCTTTTGTCGATCGCGCCAGCTATTTATGACTGAATGTTTCCTCACTTTTTATGCATAATTAACTGTCCGGAGCGGGTTGTACCTGCCTTTAAAAGATGCCATTATTGCGCAAATTTTGCGTTAGCCGCATCCATTCAACTTTGAGGTCGCCGCCATGAAAGGTTCACTGCTGCATATCAGCACTGTTACCCGTCATCTGATGATGCCGTGCGCCTGCCGATCTCCGCTTTGTCACACCTTGTCGATAAAATCTCTCACCATGCGGTGAGGTTTTCATACGCTTTACTTTTAGCCATCAGTAAAAACAGGTGCGATCTGATTTTACTGATGTCTGGCGGTCGAAGCGGATACCCATTCTGCTGACAGCTCTCTGACACCTTTCGCCGGGAATGCCGTGCTCTGCTCGCGTTCCTATTGTGTGCCTCTGGCACCCACTCATCCTTGCCGCCTGAGGATTTGTGTTATGACACCATTAAAAATTGCAGCCAGTACTACCGTTGCCATCCACCTCCAGACCGGGCGCGAAGTCGTTACGCTGGAGAAAACCGACTTTACCGATGTGGCGGCCGTGGTCGTCTCCGTTGCCGACTCGCGCAGCGGTATGCTGGCGCTGCTGCGCCACACCGGCTTTAACCTGCCGGTGTTTATCGCGCTGGATTACCCGGAGCAGGCCCAGGAACAGGAGCTGCCGGAAGTGACCGGCATTCTGAACGGTGCCGCCGACGATGCTATCCGCCTGGAAGCCGCTGCCGCGGAGTATCAGACCGGGCTGCTGCCGCCGTTCTTTAATACGCTGACCAAGTACGTGGCGATGGACAACAGCACCTTCGCCTGCCCAGGCCATCAGGGCGGCGCGTTCTTTAAAAAGCACCCGGCGGGGCGTCAGTTCTTCGACTTCTTCGGTGAAAACGTCTTCCGTGCCGATATGTGCAATGCCGACGTGAAGCTCGGCGATCTGCTGATCCACGAAGGGTCGGCCAAGCACGCGCAGAAGTTTGCTGCGAAGGTGTTTAATGCCGACAAAACCTACTTTGTGCTGAACGGCACCTCCAGCGCCAACAAAGTGGTGACCAACGCGCTGCTGACGCGTGGCGACCTGGTGCTGTTTGACCGCAACAACCATAAGTCGAACCACCATGGCGCGCTGATCCAGGCCGGGGCTACGCCGGTGTATCTGGAAACGGCGCGTAATCCGTTCGGCTTTATTGGCGGTATTGATGCGCACTGCTTTGATGAGACCTATATCCGCAATCAGATCCGAGAGATCGCACCAGATCGTGCGCAGCAGGAGCGTCCGTTCCGCCTGGCGGTGATCCAGCTGGGCACCTACGACGGCACGGTTTACAACGCCCGCAAGGTGATCGACAGCATCGGGCATCTGTGTGACTACATTCTGTTTGACTCTGCGTGGGTCGGCTACGAGCAGTTTATTCCGGTGATGGAAGCCTGTTCGCCGCTGCTGCTCGATCTGAAGCCGGAAGATCCGGGGATCTTCGTCACCCAGTCGGTGCATAAACAGCAGGCCGGGTTCTCGCAAACTTCGCAGATCCACAAAAAAGATAATCACATTCGCGGCCAGCAGCGTTTTTGCAGCCACAAGCGGCTGAACAATGCCTTTATGCTGCATGCCTCAACCAGCCCGTTTTATCCGCTGTTTGCCGCGCTGGACGTCAACGCCAAAATGCATCAGGGCGAGGCGGGCCGCCGACTGTGGCACGAGTGCGTTACGCTGGGGATTGATACCCGCAAGGCGATCCTCGCACGCTGCGAAATGATCCGCCCGTTTATCCCGGATGACGTTGACGGCAAGCCGTGGCAGGATGCGCCAACCGAAACCATCGCCCGCGACCCGCGCTATTTCAGCTTTGCGCCGGGCGCGGACTGGCACGGTTTTGCCGGCTATGAGAAAGATCAGTATCTGATCGATCCCTGCAAGCTGCTGCTGACCACGCCGGGTATTGACGCCGCCAGCGGCCAGTACGCGTCGTTCGGCATTCCGGCGACGATTCTTGCCAACTATCTGCGTGAAAATGGCGTGGTGCCGGAAAAGTGCGATCTGAACTCAATCCTGTTCCTGCTGACTCCGGCGGAAAGCGTGGAGAAGATGGCGCACCTGGTGGCCAAGCTGGCGCAGTTTGAACAACACGTGAAGGAAGATGCGCTGCTGAGCGACGTGCTGCCGACCATCTACCGTAAAAACGTCAAGCGCTACGCCGGTTATACCCTGCGTCGGCTGTGCCTTGAAATGCACCAGCTGTAC
Source organism: Erwinia sp. S38 (assembly GCF_016624545.1). Classification (NCBI taxonomy): domain Bacteria; kingdom Pseudomonadati; phylum Pseudomonadota; class Gammaproteobacteria; order Enterobacterales; family Erwiniaceae; genus Erwinia; species Erwinia sp. S38. Next base: position 118,845 of record NZ_JACVTS010000012.1, read on the forward strand.
GTCAGCTACGGGGTGAAGGATTTGCAGAAGGCGATGTTCCGCCAGCAGAGCCTGCCGAAAGTGGTGATGAATCCGCAGGATGCCAATATCGAATTTATCCGTGGCAACGTTGAGCTGGTGCCGATTGCTCAGGCGGAAGGGCGTATTGCCGCCGAGGGCGCGCTGCCTTATCCACCGGGCGTGCTGTGCGTGGTGCCAGGCGAAATGTGGGGCGGCGCGGTGCAGAGCTACTTCCTGGCGCTGGAAGAGGGGCTTAACCTGCTGCCGGGCTTCTCGCCGGAGCTACAGGGCGTGTATGCCGAGGCCGATGAAAACGGGATTAAGCGCCTGTATGGCTATGTAATCACCGAGTAAATGTTGACGACAGCCAGCCAGTATAAATGATTATCCTGGCTGGCTGGCTGGCTGGCTGGCTGGCTGGCTGGCTGGCTGGCTGGCTGGCTCAGACTACCTGTGCATCTTCCCGCGCCTGGCGCACAATCGCTTTAGCAATCCATTTACCAATATCCTCCAGCTCGTCGTTTTGGCAGCCCCAGATATCCTTCATTACCACGAAAATCTCTGAGCCATAAACCAGCGACAGCGAGCGAATAACCCGATCCATCAGCTCCGGCGGGAGTTCATCGTTTAGCGGTTTCACCACCTGAGCCAGAATAGCTTTGCGGTTGCCGCGCACCAGCTTCTCCTTAACCGGAAAGGTGTCGGTAGCCTGTTCCTGCGCCCACTGGGTTAGCGACAGGTGAAGCGCAGCACGCAGTGTACCCTCGTGTTGCAGCATGCGGGGGAAGGCGAAACTGAACAGCTCATCAATGCGCCCGGTGGCATCCTGTCGGGTCGGCTGCCAGTTTTTAATTGGGCCAAGCGTCTCGGAAACAATCGCCGACACCAGCGCACTCTGAGTAGGAAAATAGCGGTAGGCGGTTGCCCGCGAAAGCTGCGCCTCATGGGCGACTTCGGTAATAGAAGGGAATGCACCGCTATCAAATAATCGCATAGCGGTTTCAATCAGTAAGCGACGCGTTCTTGCGCGTGTAGATGTTAGTCCTAACATCCCGGCGGAATCCCTTTGCTCCACAGTAACCTCATCTCTTGGTATAAACCTGCCTAATATTGGACCGGGCGGCAAACCGTACCGTGAACCGGCGTAAACAGTCTGAGGAGCGTGCCATTCCTCACGATCGTTATGGATTATCAATACGTTATGAGTATCTCAGTTTCATTCAATTGATTTAACAATATTTTAAGGCCTGGCGAAAGTGTCAATCAGGTCATCTTTATCTGTTTATTGCTATTTAAGGTTTTTAATTCAGTTTAATCAATTCGTTATTAATCTAAATGGCGTCGTATAAAAATGAAAATGAGAAAATGGCGCACGAAAAATACATTTAATTCATGAGGGATATTAACGAAATTTGGTGATTTAATGCGAAGAGTTGATGGTAGCGACAGGCGACGGTAAGGAGTGCGGGGCGCAGCAGCGTGCGCCCCGTGGGATAAGGCTAGTAGCGGTGATAGCTCTTCTGCGCGTTATTCACTTTATACAGATAACGACGAGACTCAGCGGAAGGGTGGTTGGTCGTCAGCTGCTGATAAACGTCCGACGGCGACAGATTGTTAATCTTGCTGAAGGCGGTGTCTTTATCGCTGGAGAACACCCGCAGCACGCTGCCCGCGCCACCGTTATAGGCGGTGATCACCGCATAGCGGCGCGAGGTTGGGTTGCTGATACCGGCAAGGTAGTTACCCTGCAGCAGTGACAGATACGCCGTACCGGCATCAATATTATTGGCCGGATCGAGCAGGTAGCTGCGGCTTGGTTTGCCCCATTTACCCTTCATGCGGAACACGTCAACGCCAGCGGTGTGCTGCACCACCTGCATCAGTCCCAGCGCATCGGCGTGGCTGACCGCATAGGGGTTGAAGCTCGATTCGATCTGCATAATCGCCAGAATCAGCGACTGATCAACGCCGTATTTTTCCGCGGCCTGACGCACCAGCGGCAGGTATTTGTGCGCGCGCTTATCGAGGTGGTTCGGTACCATTGGAATGGTGACGGACCAGATTACGTGCAGCCCCGAAGTGCGGCGCTGTAGCTTGTTTTTGATCAGATAATCCGCAAAGGTACCGGCGCGGCCCTGCCAGCGAATCGGCTGGCCGGTGTTATCCAGCACCTGGCCGTAAAGCAGCGGCTCGCGGCTGATCTGAATATCGTTGGCATCGGAATAGAGATCGACATTACCCGGATCGTCGCCGATCAGCAGGGTGGTAATAATCGCCTGGCGCAGGCTGGCCATCGGATCGGTACCGGCGATCGTCTCAATGGTGATGCTACCGGCGTCAAAGTTGATGTGGCTGCGGGTGTAGTATTGATCGCTGTACTTCACGTAGTCTTTTGGACCGGCAATCAGCACCTCATTCATGCCCCAGATATTTTCGATGTTGTGGGCAAACTGTCCCATCAAAATATCAAAGCCGTTGGTGTCCTTTACCCATTCTTCATGGCTGGCATTCTGCTTCTTGCCGGAGCAGGAGATCAGCAGCGGTGCGATAATCAGCAAACTCAGGAGTTTTTTATTCATCTTTCAGTGTATTGCCCACAATGTAGAAGGGCCTCATCATCAAGGCCCAACGTATGCCTGCTTCGCCAGTCAGGTTGCGTTACTCTGCTGGCGGTGTGTAACCTTCGATATGCACTTCTTTACCTTCGAACAGGAATTTGATCATCTCCTGCTCCAGCTGCTTACGGTCTTCAGGATTCATCATGCTGAGTTTCTTTTCGTTGATCAGCATGGTCTGCTTGGCCATCCATTTTGACCAGGCTTCTTTTGAAATCTCGTTATAGATGCGCTTACCCAGATCGCCCGGGTAAAGCTGGAAATCCTGCCCATCGGCGTCACGTTGCAGGAACGTGCAAAAAATAGTTCTGCTCATTACTCTTCCTCTTCTTCTGTAGCGCGAGCACTCAGCACCATGTGTTGTGGCTGGCGCAGCTGCTGTAGCAGGCGCTCTACCGGCGCGGCCAGCCCCACGGAGGGCGGCTGCGCTAAGTTATACCAGAGACCCGGACCATCATCCATTGCCGCACGGGGCGATGGCAGATCCAGCCACATAGGCACAATATCCAGATGGAAATGGCTGAAGGTATGGCGGAAGGCGATCATCTGGCGCAGATGCCGATCGTCAATGCCGCGCAGGCGAAGCGCCTTGCGCAGCTCTTCTTCGGTGGCGAACTGTGGGAAACAGTATAGCCCGCCCCAAAGACCGACAGGTGGGCGCTGCTCGAGCCACACGTGCTGGCCCTGCTGCATCAATAGCAGCCAGCCGGTGCGCTCCGGGATGGTCTGTTTCGGCTTTTTACCGGGGTATTTTGCCCAGCTGCCGTGGGCGGTGGCGATGCAGCCGTTCTTCAGCGGGCAGATCTCACATTTGGGTTTGGAAAGGGTGCAGACCATCGCGCCCAGATCCATCATCGCCTGATTAAACTGGCTGACCCCGACTGCTGGCGTCACCTCGGTGCTGACCTGCCACAGGCGTTTTTCCACGTCTTTCTTACCCGGCCAGCCGTCAACGGCGTAGCAGCGGGCCAGCACGCGCTTCACGTTGCCGTCGAGAATGGGGAAGTGTTTGCCCAGCGAAAGGGAAAGGATCGCCCCGGCGGTGGAGCGGCCAACGCCCGGCAGATCGGCGACTTCCTCAAAGGTTTGCGGGAAGATACCGCCGTGTTTTTCCACTACCGTTTTTGCCGCCTTATGCAGATTGCGGGCGCGCGCATAGTAGCCGAGGCCGGTCCACAGATGCAGGACCTCATCCAGCGGCGCGGCGGCCAGATCGCTGACGGTGGGGAAACGCGCGATAAAGCGCTCGAAGTAGGGGATCACCGTGGCCACCTGCGTCTGCTGCAACATCACTTCAGAGAGCCAGACGGTATAAGGGGTTTTATCCAGCTGCCACGGCAGGGTTTTACGGCCATAGAGCTGATACCAGTCCAGTACCTGCTGTGCGAACTGCGACGCTTGCATCATGTAAACCACGATCTCTTCTTTCAGTTAAATCAGGCAGGAATTCCAGCACAGACCAAAGGGTGTGTAAACCGGATAATCGCTGCATTTTGTTATTGGACAGGGGCTTTGTGCCACTTTCTTGCCCTTAAGCGAAACGAAGCACCTTCACCGGGCGATCTCCACTGGCTGAAAGGCTGGCAGCAGCTATACTGGCAGCCATTCGGGCAATACCGTTCCGTTGGCAGGGCGATCTTTATGTTTTCACCCGCTGAAGGCATAATGCCCGCTTTCCAAAGTGCACAGCGGCAGGCAGAACGATGAAAAATGATGTTATCTCACCGGAATTCGATGAAAATGGCCGCGCAATGCGCCGTATCCGCAGCTTTGTGCGCCGCCAGGGCCGCCTGACCAAAGGTCAGCAGCAGGCGCTGGATACGCTGTGGCCGGTAATGGGCGTGGAATATCAGCCGGAGCCGATCGATTTCACCACTCTGTTTGGTCGCGATGCGCCGGTCGTGCTGGAAATCGGTTTTGGTATGGGGGCGTCGCTGGTCAGTATGGCGGCGAGTAATCCGCATCAGAATTTCCTCGGTATTGAAGTGCATTCACCCGGCGTGGGCGCCTGTCTGGCGACGGCGGAAGAGGCTGGCGTGACCAACCTGCGGGTGATGTGTCACGATGCGGTGGAAGTGCTGGAAAATATGATCCCGGATAACTCCCTGCGCATGGTGCAGCTGTTCTTCCCGGACCCGTGGCATAAAGCGCGCCACAACAAGCGCCGTATCGTGCAAGTACCGTTTGCCGAGCGCGTAATGCGCAAGCTGAAGCTGGGCGGTGTGTTCCATATGGCGACCGACTGGGAAGCCTATGCCGAGCATATGCTGGAAGTGATGAGCAGTATTGACGGTTATAAGAATCTGTCGGAAACGGCTAACTGGGTGGAACGCCCGGAGTCACGTCCGCTAACGAAATTTGAGCAGCGCGGCCAGCGTCTTGGCCACGGTGTGTGGGATCTGATGTTCGAGAGGGTTAAATAATGGCTACACAACGCAGTCGTCGTCTTCGTAAGAAAATGCACATTGATGAGTTCCAGGAGTTAGGTTTCTCCGTGGGCTTCAGCTTCGCAGAAGGGACCAGCGGAGAGAGCATCGACAGCACCGTTGATGCCCTGATCGAAGAAGTGATCGAACCTAACGGCCTGGCGTTTGACGGCAGCGGCTATCTGCAGTGGGAAGGTCTGATCTGCCTGCAGAAAATCGGTAAATGCACCGATGAGCACCGCGAGCTGGTCCGTAACTGGCTGGAAGCGCGTAAGCTGAATGACGTGAAAGTCACCGAACTTTTCGACGTCTGGTGGGACTAAAAGATCAGGGTTAACCAAACGACGGGCGGATAACATCGCTCATCGAATCAAGGGCGATCGCGTTTACCGGTCGCCCTTTGTCATTTAAGGAGCAAAATTCATGCGAAAAACGCTAATTGGCGGCGCACTACTGCTGCTGGCAGCCGGTCAGGCGCAGGCGGATTATCAGTGCAGCGTTAATCCTCAGGATGATGTTGTTATCTCGCCTGCGCAGGTGCAGGTGGTCGGGGCCAATGGAAATCTGGTGATTACGCCGCAGGGCGAGGTACAGCGCAACGGCCAGCCGGTCAGCGTGGATAATGCCACCCGTCAGAAAGCCATTGATTACCAGAGCGCGCTGCGCCGCGACCTGCCGTGGATTGATAATGGTGCGAAGCAGCGTCTTGAGAAAGGCCGTGTGGCGCTGGATCGGGTGATTGTGGAAAAACTGGGACAAAACAGCAATGTGCGCCAGCGTCTGACCACGCTGGACGGCCAGCTTAAACAGCAGATGAACCGTATTATTGAGCACCGCAGCGACGGTCTGACTTTCCACCATCAGGCAATTGAGCAGGTGCGTCAGGACGGCGAGCGGCTGGTACAGAGCGCGATGGGCGGCGTGGTGCAGGACAGCCTGAATGAAATGGGCCGCAAACAGGCCAGCGGCAACGATAACCCGCTGCAGGCGATTATGGGCAATCTGGGAGGATTACAGCAGGCGATTCAGGCCGAATGGAGCAATCAGGAGCAGGATTTCCAGAACTTCGGTCATGAAGTCTGTAATCGCGTCACCAGTCTGGAAACGCAGCGCAAGTCGCTGGTAGCCGCGCTGAACTAACCGCTGGCGGGCAGGTTGACCGAAAGTCTTTGCCCGGCAAGCATCAGCATGGATACCCGCCGCCGGATGCGCGGGTATCCATCATTTTTCCTGAAGAAATTATTCCGCAAGGAACAGCTCAAGCAACGAGTTCAGGAACAGCTTTCCTTTCTCGGTAATCTGCCAGTATTCCGCCGTTTCCGTCAGATACCCTTTCGCCAGCGCCTCATCCAACTGCGCGCGCACGCTGCTTTCCGGCAGGCCGGTATAGCGCTGATACTCCGCGCGCGGTGCGGCTTCCAGCAGGCGGAAGCGGTTCATAAAGAACTCGAACGGCTTATCGGCATCCGCTACGTCGTGGCGCTTATCCAGATATTTACCGGCCATAAAACCGCGCGGATGGCGGGTTTTGGTGGTGCGGATAATCGTGCCGTCCGGCTGGGTTAACTTGCCGTGCGCGCCGCAGCCAATCCCCAGATAGTCGCCAAAGCGCCAGTAGTTGAGGTTGTGCTCGCAGCGATAGCCGGGCCTGGCATAGGCCGAGGTTTCATACTGTTGATAGCCCGCCGCGCTAAGCAGCTGGTGGCCCTGCTCGAAAATATCCCACAGGTCGTCATCGTCCGGCAGGCGCGGCGGCCGTGAGGCGAACAGCGTGTTCGGCTCGATGGTCAGCTGATACCACGACAAATGCGGCGGATTCAGCTGAATCGCCTGGCGAAGATCGTCCAGTGCCTCTTCCAGCGACTGATCCGGCAGCCCGTGCATCAGGTCGAGGTTGAAACTGCGCAGGCCCAGACTTTCGGCCAGCTTTGCCGCACGTTTGGCTTCGTCCGGGCCATGAATGCGCCCCAGCCGCTCCAGTTTCTGCGAACTGAAGCTTTGCACGCCGATGGAGATGCGGTTAATTCCGGCACGCTGATAGCCGCTAAAGCGGTCGGCTTCAACAGTGCCCGGGTTGGCTTCCATGGTGATTTCCGCCGTTGGCGAGAGCGGCAGACGCGCACGCACGCCGTCCAGCAGCATCTGCATCGCTTCGCTGCTCAGCAGGCTGGGCGTGCCGCCACCGATGAAGATGGTGCCAACCTCACGCCCGGAGGTGAGCGGCAGGTCGTCATCCAGATCGTTGAGCAGGTGCTGCACGTACTCTTCGTGCGGCACCTCACCCTTTAATGCATGGGAGTTGAAATCACAGTAGGGACACTTCTGTACGCACCACGGAATGTGAATATACAGGCTCAGCGGTGGGAGATTAGCCATTCTTCATGGCGTCCAGCAGCAGGTTCAACGCTTTACCGCGATGAGAAACCGCCCGCTTTTCGTCCTTGCTCAGTTCTGCTGCCGTTTTTCCCAGCTCCGGCACATAGAAAATCGGGTCGTAGCCGAAGCCACCCTGGCCCGCTTCGCTGCGCGCAATTTCACCTGCCCAGCTGCCGTGAAACACCAGCGGCGTCGGGTCGGCGGCGTGGCGCACGTAAACCAGCACACAGTGGAACTGCGCCTGGCGCTGCCCGTCCGGCACGTTTTCCAGCGCAACCAGCAGCTTATCGAGATTTTGCTGGTCGCTGGCGTCCAGGCCCGCGTAGCGCGCGGAATAGATGCCGGGCGCGCCGCCAAGGGCATCTACCGCCAGACCGGAGTCATCGGCGATCGCCGGCAGGCCGGTGATTTCCGCCGCGTGGCGTGCTTTAAGAATGGCGTTTTCAATAAAGGTCAGGCCGGTTTCTTCGGCTGACTCCACGCCCAGTTCCGTCTGCGCCACGATATCCAGGCCAAACTCAGCCAGCAGATGGGCCAGCTCACGAACTTTACCGGGGTTGCCGGTGGCGAGTACGACTTTTTGCATATTACATCCAGAAAATTAATCAGAAACTATCGAAGCGGAGGCGCAGATGCTGCCGGTAGCAGGCAGCATCTGCGTTGCAGACTCAATCAGAACTGCGCCCAGCCCGGAATATATTCCAGACCGATAAAGTTCAGCGCATACAGAATCAGAATCACCACCATCGCCGAGAAATCGATACCGGCCATTGGCGGGATAATGCGGCGGAACGGTGCCATTAGCGGCTCGGTCAGCTGCATCAGCACAAAATCAACCGGGTTGCGCCCCTGGCTGAACCAGCTCATCAGGGAACGAATAATAATCACCCAGAACACCAGTACGCCTGCGGCCTTCACCAGAATAACCAGGCCCAGGTAGAGGAAGATCGGGTCCGGGTAGAACAGGCGCAGCGCCAGCGGCCCCAGCAGGACGCTAATGATATAGGCAACCAGCAGTGAGGCGGTATCAATCGGTCCGATGGACGGAATAATGCGCCGCAGCGGTTTAATAATTGGTTGAGTGATTTTCACCACAAACTGTGAAAATGGGTTATAGAAGTCACATCGCGCCCACTGCATCCAGATGCGCAGTAACAACACTTTGATGTATATGGCAATCACCGTTGTTACCAGAAAAATCAACGCTAGCATGAGGTTCCTCAGTTGTTGTGATTAGCGACGCTGCCATAATCGCGCGCGCCGAAGATTGCGGTGCCAATACGCACCATGGTACTGCCCGCCGCAATCGCGGCGTCCATGTCGTCACTCATTCCCAGCGAAAGTGTATCCACCTCAGGATAATCACTTTGTAGTTCTTTGAGCGCTGTCGCCATCTGCTGGCACACCGCCAGCTGACGCTCGTACTCCGCTTCCGGTGCGGGGATGGCCATCAGCCCACGCAGACGCAGGCGCGGCAATTGTGCCACGGCCTGTGCCAGCGCCGGTAATTCTGCCAGCGTAATCCCGGACTTCCTTTGTTCATCGCTGATGTTGACCTGAATCAGCACGTTCAGCGGCTCGGCATTGTCTGGTCGCTGTTCATTCAGTCGGGTGGCGATGCGCAGACGATCGACCGTATGGCACCAGTCAAAATTCTCCGCTACCAGCCGGCTTTTGTTGGATTGCAGGGGACCGATAAAGTGCCATACCAGATTGAGATCGGCCAGCAGCTGGATCTTATCCACCCCTTCCTGCACGTAGTTCTCACCAAAGCAGCGCTGCCCGGCCGCGGCGGCTTCTGCGACGGCGCTCGCAGGTTTGGTTTTGCTCACTGCAAGCAGCGTAATGTCCTGTGGATCGCGGCCGCATTGGCTTGCCGCCGCTGAGATCCGCTGGCGGACTTGCTGTAAGTTGTGCTCAATCGAAGTCATAGTCAGGGAAAAAATATGGATATTGAAGAAATTGTGGCCCTTAGTGTAAAGCATAATGCAGGAGATCTGCATCTCTGTAGTGGCTATTCGCCATTCTGGCGAAAGCATGGGCTGCTGGAACCGTTAAGCGACTGGGCAGAAGTCAGCAATGCCAGCCTGGAAAAGTTTGCGGAAATGACCCTGACCAAAACGCAGAGGGAGGAGTTGAAACAGCAAGGGCAGCTGGATTTTGCACTGACGCAGGCCGGAGTTCGGCTGCGTGCCAACCTGTTTCGCCAGCGCGGCGGGCTGTCGCTGGCGCTGAGGCTGATTGCCAGTGAGTGCCCGAGTAGCGCTTCGCTGCATCTGCCTGCGGTGGTTGCCTCGCTGGAACAGCAGAGCGAGGGGCTTATCCTGATCACCGGTGCGACGGGCAGCGGTAAATCCACCACGCTGGCAGCGCTGATTGACAGTATCAATCAGCAGCAGCAGCGCCATATCCTGACGCTGGAAGATCCGATTGAGTTTCTGCATACCAGCCGCCGTTCGCTGATCCAGCAGCGCGAGCTGGGAGCGCACTTTTCCTGTTTTGCCGACGGGCTGCGGGCCGCGCTGCGTGAAGATCCGGACGTTATTCTGCTGGGTGAACTGCGCGACAGCGAAACCATCCGGCTGGCGCTGACGGCGGCGGAAACCGGTCACCTGGTGCTGGCCACGCTGCACGCGCGCGGTGCAGCGCAGGCGGTTGAGCGGCTGGTGGATGTCTTTCCCGGTGAGGAGAAAAACCTGATCCGCAGCCAGCTTGCAGGTAGCCTGAAAGCCGTAATAGCCCAGCGGCTGGTGGCGGCGGAGCGGGGAAGGGTGGGACTGTTTGAAGTGATGGTTAACTGCCCGGCCGCGGCCAATCTAATCCGCGAGGGGAAAACGCACCAGCTGCCCGCACTGTTACAAACCGGCAGCCAGCTGGGGATGCAAACCTTTGAACAGAGCCTGGCAGAGCGGCAGCAGCAGGGGCTATTACCGGAGTAAAGTACGCTTCAGCGTCATTATCAGCATTGCAGACAGCCGGATGCTTTGCCCTGGATGATGTTCAGGGGCTGTGCGAGCGGGTTAATAGTTATTCTCAAACCAGCTTTCTAAAATGATCACCGCTGAAAGTGAATCCACGCTGCCCTTGCTCAGTGCGCGGAAGCCGCCGCGTTCGAACAGTTCGGCACGAGCTTCCACCGTACTGAGGCGCTCATCGTGCAGATCGACCTGCACGCCAAAGCGGCCATGCAGACGGTTGGCAAACTTACGTGCTCTGGCGGTCAGCGGCTGCTCGGTGCCGTCCATATTCAGCGGCAGGCCCACAACAACGCGGTCCGGCTGCCACTCTTTCAGCAGCGCTTCAATCTTGTTCCAGTCCGGGATGCCGTCCTGCGCTTTCAGCGCGGTCAGCGGTCGGGCGGTACCGGTCAGCTGCTGTCCAATGGCTACGCCGATGCTTTTGGTACCGAAGTCGAACGCCAGTAGCGTCATTGTGCTCATCAGGCGTGTCCTGCTTCGCTGGTCATCTTATGGATATCGATGCCAATGCTTTTGGCCGCTTCTCGCCAGCGTTCGGCGATTGGTGTGCGGAACAGAATGTTGCTGTTCGCCGGAGCAGTCAGCCAGGCGTTTTCCAGCAGCTCGTCTTCAAGCTGGCCTTTCTCCCAGGAGCAGTAGCCCAGCGCAACGAGTACCTGTTCAGGTTGATCCGGCGTGCCGAGGGTTTCCAGTACATCACGCGAGGTGGTGACGATGGTGTTATCGGAAACGCGAATGCTGGAGGCAAAAGTGGTTTGCGCCGAGTGCAGTATAAAACCGCGATCTTCCGCCAGCGGGCCGCCGGAAAAAACCGGTTTATCCAGTTTGACCTCGGGATCGCGCGGTGTAGGCATAATCTTTAATTTTTGCAAAATGCCATCAACCGTCAGGTTTTCCATCGGTTTATTGACGATAAGCCCCATCGCGCCATCATCGTTGTGCTCGCAGATATAGACGACGGAGCGCTTAAACAGAGGGTCCTGTAAGGCTGGCATGGCAATCAAAAAATGATGCTGTAAATTCATACTTTATATTCTGTTATTTGATTAACCATCCGCTGCTGTCGTCGGATGGTTAATGGGTGAGCCGTGGGGCATCCTGCCCCGGCGTGGCGGTCAGGCCAGACGCTTTTCAATGGCATCCATCAGCATTCCGGTAATCGAAATCGGGAACGCTGACTCAATTTCACGAATGCAGGTTGGGCTGGTGACGTTAATTTCGGTGAGCTTGTCGCCGATAATGTCCAGGCCGACAAAAATCAGGCCTTTCTGCTTGAGGATTGGCCCTACGCGGCAGGCAATTTCCCAGTCGCTTTCGGTTAGCGGACGTGCTTCACCGCGACCACCGGCGGCCAGATTACCGCGTGTTTCACCGGATTTAGGAATACGCGCCAGGCAGTAAGGTACCGGCTCGCCGTCCACCACCAGAACGCGTTTGTCGCCGTCTTTAATCGCTGGCAGATAATTCTGCGCCATGCAGTAGAAGTTACCGTGCTCGGTCAGCGTTTCGATAATCACCGACAGATTCGGGTCTTCCTGCTTGATGCGGAAAATCGATGCGCCGCCCATGCCGTCCAGCGGCTTGAGGATGATATCGCCGTGCTGCTGCCAGAACTCACGGATCTGGCTGGCGTTGCGGGTGACCAGTGTGTCCGGTGTCAGCTCGGCAAACCACGCAGTGAACAGCTTTTCGTTACAGTCGCGCAGGCTCTGCGGTTTGTTCACGATCAGCGTGCCTTTCTCTTCCGCACGTTCAAGGATATAGGTGGCGTAGATAAACTCGGTGTCAAACGGCGGATCTTTACGCATCAGCACCACGTTCAGATCGGCCAGCGCGATATCCTGCTCGCTGCCGAATTCAAACCATTTGTCGTAATTCTGCTCAACGCTCAGCAGACGGGTACGCGCCCGGCCTTCGCCGCCGCGCAGATAGAGATCGTTCATCTCCATGTAGTGAATTTCGTAACCACGGCGCTGTGCTTCCAGCAGCATCGCAAAGCTGCTGTCTTTTTTAATATTGATGGAGGTGATCGGGTCCATCACGATGCCAAGCTTAATCATTCTTCTCTCCAGTGGTAGCTAACGTGCCGTGTCATAGTTTTCGGCTCTGCGGCGTCATTGTCGCTTGCAGGCTCGCCAGGATATCGGTTTCGATACCGCGGTTGTTAAGCACAATGGGCTTAGCCCAGATCGCCAAATCGAACCTGTAGCGCGGTAATTGCCGTCAGGGCGGTCGTTTCGGTGCGCAGCACGCGCGGTCCTAACAGAATATCGGTAAAGCCATAGCCTGTCGTCATGCTGATTTCATCAGCAGCAAGACCGCCTTCCGGGCCTATCAGCAGGCGTACGCGTTCAACCGGCAGCGGCAGCGTATTAATGCTGTGCTCCGCACGGGGATGAAGATTTAGCTTCAGGCCGCTATCCTGCTCTGCACACCAGGCTTCCAGCGTCATCGCGTTGCGTACTTCAGGTACGCTGTTGCGGCCACACTGCTCGCAGGCGGCAATGACAATTTTCTGCCACTGCTGGATTTTCTTCGCCAGCCGTTCCGCATCCAGCTTTACGCCACAGCGTTCAGAAAACAAGGGGGTAATGATATTAACGCCCAGCTCAACGGCTTTCTGGATGGTGAATTCCATCTTTTCGCCGCGCGACATGACCTGGCCCAGATGCAGATGCAACGGGGATTCGCGGCTGTCCGCGCGGCTTTCGGTGATTTTAACGCGCACGCTCTTTTTATCCGCATGGATAATCTCAGCAGAAAAAGTCAGATTAGTGCCATCAAAAAGCTCTACGGCCTGTCCCGGTCCCATGCGCAGTACGCGGCCAACGTGGTTTGCCGCATCTTCACAGAGGGCAACTTCGCTTCCTGCCTGTAGCGGCTCGGGGTGATAAATGCGCGGTACTCGCATAGCAATCGATAATCCTGTAAAAGTGGGAGCCTCACTATCCGGCCCCTTAAGAACGGCTGTTGTGCAGTTTAGGTCAGTGATTTTACCGCTGGCAAGCCTGCTGTACATAGGGGTTGTGATTTCCCTGTACGCGGGCAATCCGATTGTCGCGCTCGCATTCCCATGCGTTAACCGGATAAAGCTTGTTCCAGGCGGTCATCAGCTGCGTTTGCTGTCGTGACATTTGCAGCTTATAGGTATCGCGCATATAGAACCAGGTGCGGGCAATCGCACCACGGGCGCGGGCGGGTGGCTCTGCCAGCTTGTTTTTGAAGTCGACCTTCATCGCGCACTGGCCGTACTGCTGTTCGCCGCCGTTCCACTGCCCGTACATAAAGTTGCCACGATCGCCGTTAACTTCACCAATGGCGGGCTGCAGATTATGCAGATCGGTTTCCATCCGGCGGTATTCATCATCTTTTGCGCAGTTTTTGCGTCCGCCATCCTGCCAGCACTGGCGCTGGTGGCCAAAGCTCCATGCCGGAACCACATGTTCCCACTCGATGCGCTCGGCCCGGTTAGCGTTTTTTCTAACCTGATAGCCGCAGGAGGCGAGGTCGGGAACGCCTTTCTTGCCCTGCCAGGTGATTTTGCAGCCGCAGTAAAAAGATCCAGGCGCATCGGCGTTGATCTGTGCCGCATAGGCTTTTGCCTGACTGAAGTTATTTTGATGATAGTTGTCCAGACTCAGCGCCTGTGAAGAAAAGACGGGAAGCAACAGTGAAAAAGCCAGCGAGGCCAAAATTTTGCGAGACATATTCCAGAAATTCTGTGATCCGTGAGAAAGCCCGGAGAGTAACAGAAGTTCCAATAATAGCGAATAATTAGCTTATAAATTAGCCTGATACTGCCGGGTGTTTGCTGGGTTTTCGCACTTTTAAGCGCTTTTAAATTCACCCGGCTGCAAAATGTCACCGCAGTGCAGGCAGCGGTACTCACTTTCACCGCGAACCACGCGATTATGTCGCCGAATGGTCAGCTGATGCTGCTGGCAGCGGCAGCGATAGGGGAAGGCCTGGCTGCGCACGGAAGCGATAGCGAACTGATGCGTGCGACGGGCCGGAACCTCCAGCACGCTCTCCATCATCCATTTCCACTCTTTGCCGTGGGGCGCTACGCGGCCAAAGTGCTTCCAGACCAGTAAATGCGCCAGCTCATGTGGAACCACTTCATCAATAAATGCCTGCTGATTTTCCAGCAGCAGTACCGGATTAAGGCGGATTTCCCAGTCCTGTAGCCAGGCAGTGCCGGCTGCCGTGCCGCGCTGCTGATAAACCAGCCGAGGTTCGGGATAATTGCGTTCCAGCCGTTGATTCGCCAGCTGCAGTTTTTCACGCAGCGTGCGCATAACGGACTGCTGCAGGGCGATAGGGAGTCGTTGGGATTTCATAGCGCAGAGAATACGGTGGCGGGAAGAGAGAAGCAATAAGACGGCCGGATTGCTCCGGCCGTAGGATGATCAGTCGCGGGAACCGATATCACGCAGTTTTTTACCGCTCAGCAGGTTGCGCTCGATATGTTCCAGAGAAACGCCTTTCGTTTCCGGGATCAGGCACAGCGTCAGCACGATAAAGAACAGGTTGAGTGCGGCATACACCCAGAAGGTGTTGGCGTTACCCAGCGTATTCAGCATAGTCAGGAAGGTGGCCCCGACGATCATGTTGGCGATCCAGTTGGTGGTGGTGGAAACCGTAATCCCGAAATCGCGGCCTTTCAGCGGCTGAATTTCAGAACACAGTACCCAGATCAGCGGACCAGCGCTCATCGCAAAACCAACGATAAACATCAGCAGCATACCAATCGCAAAATACTGCGCCGCTGCGGAGTTAATGCCGATATGCAGCATGGTCCCCAGAATGCCCATACCCAGCGCCATCACCATAAAGCCGAGGATCAGCGTTGGCTTACGGCCCCAGCGGTCTACCAGACCAATAGCAATAAATGTCGCCAGTACGTTGATCAGGCCGACGATAACCGTCCCCCACATCTGCTGAGTGGTGTTGGCGAAACCGGCAATTTCAAAGATTTTCGGCGCGTAATACATGATCACGTTCATGCCCGTGAACTGCTGCATTACCTGCAGCAGGATGCCGAGCCACACCGCGCGGCGGAAGTTGCTGTTGTCTTTAAACAGTTCCCAGCCGGACTGCTTGATTTTCAGGCTTTCACGGATTTCATCCAGCTCGCGCTTTGCCTGTTCGCTGGTGTCACGCAGGCGATCCAGCACACGCTGCGCATCGCGGAAGTTACCTTTCGCCGCCAGCCAGCGCGGGCTGTTAGGCAGGAAGAATACGCCCACCAGCAGCAGCAGGGCAGGGATGGTGATCACCCCCAGCATCCAGCGCCATGCGCCGCTGTAGCTGAAGGCGGTATCGGACAGATAAGCGCCCAGAATACCAATGGTAATCATCAGCTGGTAGAGCGAAATCATACTGCCGCGAATCTTTTCCGGCGCGATTTCAGACAGATACAGTGGCGCGGTGTAGGACGCCACGCCAACCGCCAGCCCAAGCAGAACTCGGGCGACAATCAGCATTTCCGGGTTAGGCGCAAAGGCGGACCAGAGCGAACCGATAACAAACAAGATTGCGCCGATCATCAGGCTTTTTTTACGGCCAAGATAAGACGACAGCCAGCCGCTGCCAATGGCGCCGATGGCGGCTCCAAACATCATGGAGCTGACGATCCACTCCTGCTGGTGGGCGGTGACGTTGAAATCTTTCGAGATAAAGGGCAGGGCACCGGCGATGACGCCAATATCCAGGCCAAACAGCAGGCCGGCCAGGGCAGCAAGGAAACAGACGAACAGGGTCATGGCCTTATTCGATGTTCTGCTGTGAGTTTTTGTTCCAGGCATGATGCCTCCATAAATGACTGCTTTGTATTGCCGTCAATGTTAGACAACCTGCTTCCATCAGACTGTGCGTTAGGTCACATCAGTGTAATCGGTTACACTTGTTGTGGTGGGTTAAAACTTAGGCAGGATGCATAAACCGGCCATTTAATCAGTATTTAACGATGTTTTGTTGTATTTTTTCTCACTGTGATTAATGGTTGCCGGATGTTTCTGAAAATATAATATTTTGTATATTTATGGCAATGAGCTGATGTCTTAAATATAGGAAATACAGAGTGTTTGTTTGTGTAACCGATACCAATTTGGCGCATTGGATTACCTAGAGTATAGCTGGTTGTGCGGGTGTTAATTTTTGGTTGCGGAATGTGTTTGTGGATGTTGAAAATGGCTGATGGGCTGATGGGCTGATGGGCTGATGGGCTGATGGGCTGATGGGCTGATGGGGTGTGCTGCTATGGAGATTGCGCTGGCTGGCTGTTCCCCCGCCCGGATGGTCCTCACGCCACGCTTTGCGTGGTGCCTTCACTACGTTCGTCAGCCTGTCGGACCGCCAAAGACGGGCCGTCCATGGCCCGGCTTTGTCTTTCGTCCGCGTCCATGCGGCCGAATCCTGGCTTCCTTTCTCCGCTCAGCGCTGCGGATTATCCGGTCGGGTGAACAGTCAGCCTGCTGTGCTGCTTCCGTGATGTATGCCAGATGCGACAAACAGCGAGCAGGATGCGTGAGGGGGAGTAGTTTGCTGCCCAGATTATGCCTGAACACCAGTAATAAACGTTCTGACGGGAATAGTTGTTTGTAAAAACGCGACTCTGAAGGTCATAGGGAACAGCCTCTGCCGTGGGTACCGGGCAATCCGCAGCGCTGAGACGTAGGCAGCAGGCCAGGAGATGCCAGCAGGGAAGCTGGCGTCAGGCGAAGCCGGGCAGGACGCCCGTCTTCGCCGGTCCGGGAGGCCGGATGCCGAAGCCGAAGGCACCACGCGAAGCGTGGCGCGAGGACGCCCGGTATCCGCGGCAGAGGCTGGGCACCCTCGCACACACGATACAGCGAAGGTATCAAAAAGCGGCGCGAGAGCCGCCCGGTACCTGCAGCAGAGGCTGGTCATCACCGCACAGGCCAAAAAAAACCGCCATCTAAAAGACGGCGGCTTAATCACGCTGGAGGGCAGCCCGAAAGCACCCTCAGCACAGCGGCAGAAAACTTATTTCAGACCGGCAGCATCGCGCAGCAGAGCGGCTTTGTCGGTTTTTTCCCATGGGAAATGTTCGCGACCAAAGTGACCATAGGCTGCAGTTTCGCGGTAGATCGGATGCAGCAGATCCAGCATCTGAATCAGGCCGTAAGGGCGCAGATCGAAGAACTCGCGCACCAGCAGAGTCAGCTGCTCGGTAGAGACTTTCTCTGTGCCGAACGTTTCCACCATGATGGAGGTTGGCTCTGCAACGCCGATAGCGTAGGAAACCTGAATTTCGCAGCGGTCGGCCAGACCGGCAGCCACGATGTTTTTCGCTACGTAACGCGCAGCGTACGCCGCTGAACGGTCAACTTTTGATGGATCTTTACCGGAGAACGCACCGCCGCCGTGGCGAGCCATGCCGCCGTAGGTATCAACGATGATTTTACGACCGGTCAGACCGCAGTCACCCATTGGGCCACCGATAACGAAACGGCCGGTCGGGTTGATGTGGTATTTGGTGCTGGCATTGATCCACTCAGCGGGCAGAACCGGCTTGATGATCTCTTCCATCACGGCTTCTTGCAGATCTTTCTGCGAGATGTCTTCGGAATGCTGAGTAGACAGTACCACTGCGTCGATACCGACAATTTTGCCGTCATCGTACTGGAAGGTGATCTGGCTTTTCGCATCCGGGCGCAGCCACGGCAGGCTGCCGCTTTTACGCACTTCAGACTGGCGCTGCACCAGACGGTGTGCGTAAGTTACCGGAGCGGGCATCAGCACGTCGGTTTCATTGGTGGCGTAGCCGAACATCAGGCCCTGGTCACCGGCACCCTGCTCAAGCGGATCGGTACGATCAACGCCCTGGTTGATGTCAGGAGACTGTTTACCAATTGCGCTCAGTACGGCGCAGGAGTTGGCATCAAAGCCCATATCGGAATGAACATAGCCGATATCGCGCACGGTTTGACGGGTGATCTCTTCGATATCAACCCATGCACTGGTAGTAATTTCACCACCAACCAGCACCATGCCGGTTTTTACATAGGTTTCGCAGGCCACGCGTGCTTTCGGATCCTGCTCGAGAATTGCATCGAGCACGGCATCGGAAATCTGGTCGGCGATTTTATCAGGATGTCCTTCTGATACGGACTCGGAAGTAAACAGGTGTTTAGCCATTATATTCTTTACCTTACTAATACGGGTTGAAGATCGACTGCATAGCGCAAAAAATGGAGATTAGCCTGAAATTCAGGACAGATATCTGTTCTTAGCGCCCCCCTCAGGCAAAGCCATGAGCAGTGATTATCCTTTTCAGGGATATCGCCCCCGTAGTAACGGAGGTAAATCAAAGACGCTTAGAAGTTAACCAGTATAGATGGATTAACATCTGGATGGCTATTTTAGGTTACACGTTAAGCGGATTGCCAGCATTTTTTACCGGGGAGAGTTTTATCATTTGTAAAAAGTGGAAAATTATCCTGACAGATATCCCAACCGGCACATTTAGATTTTGCAATTTTAGTCACGTAGCTGTATAAAACGGCGCTGCCTTTGAGCATGATTTGAGGCACGCAACTGACCCGCCAGCAATGAAAAAATACGCGCTGGTATTCACCCGCAGTTTTTGGTTTTTCCACGCACCGGTCGGTGTGTGTGGAGGTGACAACAGTAATGAACCACGGTGTTTCACTCGTTCAATTACGCCGTTCCGGCGTGTTCAATATCCCTTCATGCGGTACGACTTCCTGTACTACTTGCCGAAACTTTGTGCGCATTGGTAACAATCCCGACACCAGCGCCGGTTAATCTGCTTCTGACGTTGTGACCAGGTTCTCTCAGATTTACCTGAGAGTTGTCTCTATTGGTTTTCTGACCCGTTATACGGAGTCCGCGACGTGTTTTACAATGTTATACTTCAGAAACCGATTTTAGCGGTACTTCAGTCTGCCAGGCTGAACATCCCGGTAATTGATGGGTTATCGTCACAGGTTAATTCTGCGGCGGCTTGCCGTTTTGCTTTACTACAATTTGAGGTTCGCAATGTCTGACGACATAAAGAATGTAATGGGTTCGTCAGCGGGCGAACAGGGTGTTCTCCGCTCCATGCAGGAGGTGGCCATGAGCGATCAAGAAGCCAGCAAAATGCTGCGTACTTACAATATTGCCTGGTGGGGCAATAACTACTATGACGTCAACGAACTGGGCCACATCAGCGTTTGCCCGGACCCCGACGTCCCTGAAGCGCGCGTTGACCTGGCGAAGTTGGTAAAAGAACGCGAAGCCAACGGCCAGCGTTTACCGGCGCTGTTTTGCTTCCCTCAGATCCTGCAACATCGCCTGCGTTCAATTAACGCGGCCTTCAAGCGTGCGCGCGAATCCTACGGCTATCGCGGCGACTACTTCCTGGTTTATCCGATTAAGGTGAACCAGCATAAGCGCGTCATTGAATCCCTGATCAACTCCGGCGAACCGCTGGGGCTGGAAGCCGGTTCCAAGGCCGAACTTATGGCGGTACTGGCGCACGCCGGGATGACCCGTTCAGTGATCGTCTGTAACGGCTATAAAGACCGTGAATATATCCGCCTTGCGCTGATCGGCGAAAAGATGGGCCACAAGGTCTATCTGGTGCTGGAAAAAATGACCGAAGTCCAGCTGGTGCTGGAAGAAGCTGAACGCCTGAACGTCGTGCCGCGCCTCGGTATCCGTGCGCGCCTGGCTTCACAGGGTTCCGGCAAGTGGCAGTCGAGCGGCGGTGAGAAATCGAAATTCGGTCTGTCGGCGACTCAGGTGCTGAAGCTGGTTGAGATCATGCGCGAAGCGGGGCGGATGGAAAGCCTGCAGCTGCTGCATTTCCATCTGGGATCGCAGATGGCCAATATTCGCGATATCGCCACCGGCGTACGTGAATCGGCGCGTTTCTACGTTGAGCTGGCGAAGCTTGGCGTAAATATTCAGTGTTTTGACGTCGGTGGTGGTCTGGGTGTTGACTATGAAGGCACGCGTTCCCAGAGCGACTGTTCGGTGAACTACGGCCTGAACGAATATGCCAACAACGTTATCTGGGCGATTGGCGATGCCTGTGAAGAGCACAATTTGCCGCATCCGACGGTGATCACCGAATCCGGTCGTGCGGTGACTGCGCATCATACCGTACTGGTTTCCAATATCATCGGCGTTGAGCGTAACGAGTTCAGTACCCCACAACCGCCAGCCGGCGATGCCCCACGCCCGATCGTCAGCATGTGGGACACCTGGCAGGAGATGCACGAGCCGAACAACCGCCGCTCGCTGCGCGAATGGTTGCACGACAGCCAGATGGATCTGCACGATATCCATACCGGCTATTCGCAGGGTACGTACGATCTGACTCAGCGCGCCTGGGCCGAGCAGCTGTATCTCAACATCTGTAACTATATTCAGCAGCACCTGGACCCGAGCAACCGCGCGCACCGTCCGATTATTGATGAACTACAGGAGCGGATGGCGGATAAGATTTACGTCAACTTCTCACTGTTCCAGTCAATGCCGGATGCGTGGGGTATCGATCAGCTGTTCCCGGTACTGCCGCTGGAAGGGCTGAACAAAGTGCCGGAGCGCCGTGCGGTGCTGCTGGATATCACCTGTGACTCGGACGGCACCATCGATCACTATGTTGACGGTGACGGAATTGCCACCACGATGCCGATGCCGCAGTACGACGTGGATAACCCACCGATGCTGGGCTTCTTTATGGTCGGTGCGTATCAGGAGATCCTCGGCAACATGCATAACCTGTTCGGTGATACCGAAGCGGTGGACGTGTTTGCCTTCTCCGACGGCAGCGTGGAAGTTCAGCTGTCTGACGAAGGGGATACCGTAGCGGATATGCTGGAGTACGTGCAGCTGAATCCTGCCGAGCTGCTGACGCATTTCCGCAACCAGATTAAAGAAAGCGATCTCGATGAGGAGCTGCGCGCGCAGTTCCTGGAAGAGTTCGAAGCGGGCCTGTACGGCTATACTTACTTAGAAGATGAGTAAGTAATAATAAGGCTGAACGGTTATCCGTTCAGCCTTATCTGAGCTTTATTTACCACAGGTAAAATTTCAAGCAGTAAAGAATATCTCATCGCAACCATTTTATTTACAGCACATCATGCAAGGCTCAAAGCCAAACTTTTCCAGAAATGATTTTTCGAAGCTAAAATTTTTCGGGCCAAATTTTCTCAAACCGTACTGAAACAGTGCTTCCATCAGCGCCGGCTTTAACTCTTGTAGCCATAATTTCAACGCCTCTGAATCATTTTGCATATTGCGCGCAGGCTTATAACGCTTGTTACACACATCCTGGTGTTCAGCCATCAACGCCTTTGCTTTTTCAACTTTTTCATCAACAACTATTTTTATCTCTTCCAGAGATAGTGAACTAAACTGATAACGTCCGGAGTTGTTTTTCTGTAGCTTCACTGGTGGATTTTTCAATGCAAACTGCACGGAGAGGTGCAGGATAAATTTCTCTTCATCCTCCTGTAAAAGATGCCTGTTATCATGGGCAAATTTTTTGCATTTTAGTACTTCATTTTCCCCACGCACGGTGATTTCCGGGGGGACTTCAAAATTAATATAGTTGTTAAGCAATGCATTGCAATGTTCGGATTTATGATATTTTGGTGTTGTCTTATTATCAAATAATAAACTCATATTCTGAGTTTTCTGGCGTGCCTGATGAATAAAACGATTATCCAGTTCTTTGAACAGAGCCCGCGTTAACCAAAGTAGAGAAATATCACGATCGGTGAGCAGGAATCTTAAATTATCATTATCATAATACTGCTGGCACAGTGATACTGTTACATCTGAAAAATTAATGCCAAACTGGTAGGTCAGGCCACGATAGGAGCCCTGAGTAATAAAGTATTTTTCTACTTCAGTATGATTATTCACAGGCTCATCCCTTTAAAGCATCAACAATCTGTTGGCGAATTTTCTCATCCTGGGGCCAGTCTATGGAGAGCGTACCTCTTTCCATTAATGCTCCAATGCATGAGCGAGAAAGCTCATCCTCGCTGTACTCCTCGGCAGTTTTCTTAATCAGTGGAATGCTTTCCTTCGAAGTGAGAAGATATTCTGACAGCAGTTCACCGATCTTATCGTAAAACAAATTTGCTTTGTTCTGGCCGTAAATATCACACATCACATCGATCATGGCTGCAATTTTATGACTTGGTCGATAGCTGATAGTGACATATTCACTGCTGTTGCTGTTAGCTAAACGTTCGTTGATAACCTGAGAAAGTTTTTTCATTTTATTTTTTCACACTTGAAGAAAGAATTGATTTGATATCATCATGTTCTTGAGAATAAAAATTCTGTTGCTGATAATAGTTATTTTCCACCTGGCCGATCTGTCCATTTGGATCGATTTCGTATAGCCAGCTTTTATCAATGGATAATGAATTGTTTAATTCAGGATTACGTTTGTCCGCCTCTGATGCCAGCAGGTAGCGAGTGTCAAAATTTTCAACATCCTGATTGAAGAATTTATATACCAGGGTTTCAATCACTGCATTAACGACCTGAGAACGCGTATCATCGGTCAGCGCAGCCAGTTCATCCAGAATCGTCAGGTCAACTTTATTGATTTTTATGTTTAATTTAGTCGGGGTGTTTTTAGTCTGACCTAAAGATCCCTGACCAAAATGATCTTCATTTATCGTAACGTTTTTCATGGCTGTTTTTTCTCTTTTTAACATCGAACGAATTGTTATAGTAAGCGGTGATGAGCATCTCATTCACTTCAACTATTGTCAGTCCACCTCGCCCCTTCAGTTTTTCGAGCTGCTGAAGAAGACCAGATAATGTACCCATCATCGCGGTAATTGTTTTTTTATCCAGAATAACTTTTTCTCCATCGCCTGAATCTGAACCAAATTTAAGTGCGATATCAATCAAAGCCTGCTGAATACATCTCTCATTCATTCGTTTGTAAGCATGTCGTGTCAGATTCATAGCGCCTCCAGGTGATGAAAAGAGTATGAGGTCATTTTTTGCTTTCGTCAATAGTCTAAATTTGACTATTTCCAGCGGGACTGATTTTTTAGGGGGGAATGGGGTAAGCGCTTCACACGCGTTCCCCTGAACATGCTAAAATAAAGGCATAATCTGGTGTGATATTTCGTTCACCAATCTCAAATCCCTTTCTCGTCGGGCCTAACGACGCGGCGGGGATTTTTTTTCATCTGTAGCGAGCCGTCAGCGCTGGCTGAACAGTCAATTAAGGAGTCGTTATGCACAACACTTTGGGTAATCAGTATGATAACTCTCTGGTTTCAAATGCATTTGGATTTATGCGTTTCCCGGTCAACTTCCAGCCGTACGACAGCGATGCCGAATGGGTGATCACCGGCGTACCTTTTGATGCTGCGACTTCCGGCCGCCCTGGCAGCCGTCTGGGGCCGGGTGCTATTCGTCAGATCTCGACTAATCTGGCGTGGGAAGGCTGCCGCTGGCCGTGGCAGTTCAATCTGCGCGAACGTCTTAACGTGATTGACTGTGGCGATTTGGTGTATGCCTTCGGTGATTCGCAGGATCTGAGCGACAAGCTGCAGGCGCATGCAGAAAAGCTGCTGGCGAACGGCAAACGCATGCTGACCTTCGGCGGCGATCACTATATCTCACTGCCGCTGCTGCGCGCGCACGCGAAAACCTTCGGTAAGATGGCGCTGGTGCACTTCGATGCCCACACCGATACCTATGACAACGGCCCAACTTTCGACCATGGCACTATGTTCTATACCGCGCCGAAAGAGGGGCTGATCTCGCCGGAACATTCGGTGCAGATTGGTATCCGCACCGAATTTGATCGCTCATTGGGCTTTAACGTGCTGGATGCGGCGCAGGTTAACGATCGCAGCGTCGACGATATCCTTGCTCAGGTGAAACAGATCGTCGGCGATCTGCCAATCTATCTGACCTTTGACATCGACTGCCTCGATCCTGCTCACGCACCGGGTACTGGTACGCCGGTTATCGGTGGGCTGACCAGCGATAAAGCCACCAAACTGATCCGTGGCCTGCAGGGAATGAACATTGTGGGAATGGACCTGGTCGAAGTGGCGCCAGGCTACGACCAGTCGGATATCACTGCTCTGGCAGCGGCAACGCTGGCGTTAGATATGCTGCACGTTCAGGCAGCTAACAAAGGCTAAGCCCGATAACGACTGCCGCGCAATGGCGTGCGGCAGTCGTCTTTTCTTCTGTCATTTCGCGATGAAATAACTTCGTTAAAACGCGCTAAACGGGTAATCAACGTATACGCGAACCTCGTTACCCCCGACGTTATAATCGCTGGCGTTGCTGGATACCCGCAGTATGGAATAACGCAGGGTCAGCTTCAGGTCTTTCGCCGGACCGTTTTGCACCTGATACTGAATCTGGTTAAACCACTCGTGTTCCTTACCGTTGCGGGTTTCAGCGGTTTCAATGTTATCCCCGCGAACGTAAGCAGTAGTCCAGCTCATCCCCGGCACGCCCACACCGGAAAAATCCAGCCCGTAAGAAGCCTGCCATGAATGCTCGCCTTCACCATTAAAATCCGACCAGTAGGAGTTGGACAGCCAGATAGTGTTACCGCCGTCGCCTGTGCCGTCAGCATTGCGATAGCCACCGTATTGATAACCGGTACTGCCGCTGCTGTGCTGATAAGCCAGTTCGAAGGTTTGAACATCCCAGATATAGCTCGCCGCCAGGCTCCAGATAGTGTTATTGCGGCCGGTATCGAGCCTGCGCGCATAGTCAGAATCAAGACGCGAGTTATAGCCGTTGAAGTCGAGGATCAGCTTTTGTTTATTGCTGAATGGCTGATTATAGTTCATGCCAAGATACTGTTTTTTAAGCACGTCTTTAACATCGGAAGCATAGGCCGAGCCGCTGAATCGATCGCTGAACTGATAGCTGGCACCGCCGAATGACAGGCTTTTCAGGCCGCTGTTGTGGCGGTCGTCGCTTTTACGCTGCTCGTCCGTGAAGTAACCGGCGTTGATCTCCAGCCCGGTAATTTCTTTCGAGGTCAGCATTGTTCCGGTATAGGTTTCCAGCAGCAGGCGTGAGTCATCGGCATAGAGAATGGGCAAAATGGGGTACTGATTACCGTAGCTCAGTACGGTGTTCGAAATGCGCATTTTGGCGGTAGCGCCAAATTTTGCCAGATCGCGTTTAGCCCGACCGCCGTCGTTCCCCTGTTTGAAGAAGTCGATGCCGCTGGCGCCGCTGCGACCGCGTCCGCCATCAAGGCGAACGGCGTACTGCGCGATGCCGTCAACGCCGAAACCAATCAGCCCTTCGGTATAGCCTGAATGGAATTTGGTAATCGCACCCTGGCCCCATTCGGCTTTATCCTGCACGCCGTTGCGGTAATCGCGGTCAATATAAGCGTTACGTAACAGCAGGTCTAAATGGCTGTCTGCGATAAAACCTTTGCTGTCTGCTTGCTCGCTGGCGATGGCCGGTATTACGGCACATAAGTTTAATGTAATTAATAATAGTTCTTTTTTCACTGGAGTTAATTCTCTTGCTGAATAATATGAAATATAAATTTTACCCCGATGGTATTCACCACAGGTTAAGCGATTGCAATCGTTAAATACCTATTAGGCCCAGGCTCAGAGCGCTATGCAAGAACTTTGTATTTGAATTACCTGCAATGTTTGATTTGGTCTTTCCTGAGGCAGGAATAATAAAGTGCATAAATGGATGAGTTATGATTTTTTATAATTTCTGGCGGAGATGAATCTGTCCGGGAATCTGGGTTGTAATTAGAATAATTAACACGTCGTGCGATTTAGTCGGCAAATTATGCTTTGTTAATGTCTTTTGTATTAAATTTATAATCTATGTTTATTATTAATCAAATTATCTTCAACGTCGTTTTCAATGCGTGGACTGTCAGCCTGATTGTGCTGCTCATTGTCCATCTGTTAATGCGGGCTATCCGCTGGAAGTGACGGTTAGCCCGCTTTGAGTTTATTTGATTCCGTCTGCCGCCATACGTTCGCGAATATGCTGCGCTCGCGCTTCAGAAGCCGGATGATCGTCGAACATGGAACTCTCCCGTCCCGCTTCCAGCTTCGCCAGTTTTTCAAAGCTGGTGGCCAGTCCTGCCGGGTTTATGTTGCGTTTGCGCAGCAGATCGTAGGAATAATCATCTGCTTCCGACTCCTGACGCTGCGAGAACTGTGAATTCACCAGTTTTTCACCGATATCCCCAAGCTGCGACTGGGAAAGGGAAGCGGCAATGCCGCCGGCAGATGCAGCGGCGGTGCGAGCGGCCGTTGTCGCGTAGGCCACTTGCATAGCCTTGCGCGAGTGTCCTAGCGCAACGTGGCCCATTTCATGGCCCAGAACCGCCTCAACTTCATTGTCGGTCATCATATCCATCAGGCCGCTGTAAACCCGGATACAGCCATTTGCCATCGCCCAGGCATTGACGTCTTTGGTGAGGTAAACCTTGTAGTTTGCCGGCGTGCCGTTGATGTTATCGCCCAGTGCGGCAGAAATTTTGTTTAAACGCTTGGTATAGCTGCTGTTGGCATCAGCGATTGGTGTGGTGCTGTCCATTTGCTGGCAGGATTTGTCACTTAGCTCTTTTACCTGCGCATCGCTCAGCGTGGCAGCCTGAAACGCCTGTGCGCCGGACTGCATCAGTCCATTGTTGTCGAAGTTCTGACAGCCAGAAATAAGGGTTGCCAGCGCCAGGGCAGCTAAAGAAATGCGTTTCTTCATTCCGGTTTATCCATTATTAGTAACAAGGTAAATAAATCATTAAGTTAGCGAGTGGAAGGGTGGTTAATAACCCGCCAGATAGTTGAGTTATAGCCTCTGCTGTCGTCTTTGCCTAGTCGGGAGATTCCCAAAGTGCAACTTATGTGATTATTTTTACATCCTGCGCCATGTACATGTTACCCATATTTCATGTACATTGATGGTCGACTTTCCTTCGGCTTTGCCTGATAACTCATTAATTACAATAGGTTAAGTACGGCGAAGCGTTAAATCCGACCTGGAGTAGAAAATGTCTTCTCGTAAAGAGCTTGCCAACGCCATTCGCGCATTAAGTATGGATGCGGTACAGAAAGCCAAATCCGGCCACCCGGGTGCCCCAATGGGTATGGCTGATATCGCTGAAGTTCTGTGGCGCGACTTCCTGAACCACAACCCGTCTAACCCGCTGTGGGCCGACCGTGACCGCTTCGTACTTTCCAACGGCCATGGTTCAATGCTGATTTACAGCCTGCTGCACCTCACAGGCTACGATCTGCCAATCGGCGAACTGGCTAACTTTCGTCAGCTGCATTCCAAAACCCCAGGTCACCCAGAATACGGTTACACCGCAGGCGTAGAAACCACCACCGGTCCGCTGGGCCAGGGTATTGCTAACGCCGTTGGCTTTGCGATTGCCGAGCGCACGCTGGCCGCACAGTTTAACCGTCCTGGGCACGACGTTGTTGACCATAACACCTACGTGTTCATGGGCGACGGCTGCATGATGGAAGGCATCTCACACGAAGTCTGCTCACTGGCGGGTACGCTGAAGCTGGGCAAACTGGTGGCGTTCTATGATGACAACGGCATCTCTATCGATGGTCACATTGAAGGCTGGTTCACCGACGATACCGCGAAGCGCTTTGAGTCTTACGGCTGGCACGTAGTACGCGGCATCGACGGCCATGACGCTGAAGCGATTAAAAAGGCAGTAGAAGAAGCGAAAGCGGTTACCGATAAGCCTTCACTGCTGATGTGCAAAACCATCATTGGCTTCGGTTCACCGAACAAAGCCGGTACTCACGATTCCCACGGTGCACCGCTGGGCGATGCTGAAATTGAACTGACTCGCAAGCAGCTGGGCTGGACTCATGCACCGTTCGAAATTCCACAGGACATTTATGCTCAGTGGGATGCGAAAGAAGCAGGCCAGGCGAAAGAATCTGCATGGGATGAGAAATTTGCCGCCTATGCGAAAGCCTTCCCTGAGCTGGCAGCCGAGTTCAAACGCCGCGTAAGCAACGAGCTGCCGGCTAACTGGGCAGAAGAGTCGCAGAAATTTGTTGAGCAGCTGCAGGCTAATCCGGCGAAAATCGCCAGCCGTAAAGCGTCTCAGAATGCGATCGAAGCGTTCGGTAAACTGCTGCCGGAATACCTGGGCGGCTCCGCTGACCTGGCGCCAAGCAACCTGACCATGTGGTCCGGTTCTAAGCCAATCAACGAAGATGCAGCGGGTAACTACATCCATTACGGCGTGCGCGAATTCGGTATGACCGCGATCGCTAACGGTATCACCCTGCACGGTGGTTTCCTGCCTTACACCGCAACCTTCCTGATGTTTGTGGAATACGCGCGTAACGCGGTACGTATGGCGGCACTGATGAAGGTCCGTCAGGTGCTGGTTTACACCCACGACTCTATCGGTCTGGGCGAAGACGGCCCGACTCACCAGCCTGTTGAGCAGCTGGCCAGCCTGCGCGTTACGCCAAACGTGAGCGCATGGCGTCCATGTGACCAGGTTGAATCCGCAGTGGCCTGGAAATACGGTATCGAGCGCCATGACGGTCCTACCGCACTGATCCTGTCCCGTCAGAACCTGGCACAGCAGGAGCGTACCCCTGAGCAGCTGGCGAACATCGCTCGCGGTGGTTACGTGCTGAAAGACAGCGCGGGCACCCCTGATGTGATCCTGATTGCGACCGGTTCAGAAGTTGAGCTGGCGGTTGGCGCATTCGACAAACTGACTGCGGAAGGCCACAAAGTTCGCGTGGTGTCTATGCCGTCTACCGATGCCTTCGACAAGCAGGATGCTGCCTACCGTGAATCCGTGCTGCCGAAAGCGGTTAGCGCTCGCGTAGCGATTGAAGCGGGTATCGCGGACTACTGGTTCAAATACACCGGTCTGAACGGCGCTATCGTCGGCATGACCAGCTTCGGTGAATCTGCACCAGCTGAGCAGCTGTTCGACCTGTTTGGCTTCACCGTGGACAACGTTGTCGCTAAAGCGAAAGGCCTGCTGTAATCCTTTCCAACCGGCCCTTAATCGGGCTGGTTTACCGAAAAAAGCACCGCCAGGCGGTGCTTTTTTTTTCGCTCGCCGATCGTGACTGGCGATGTTCAATTTCTACAAATTCTCGCCCCGGCTCCTTTCAGCAATGTACGGCATGAAATTTCATCATTCTCTGAAGCGTTGTCCGAAAGGATGATACCCCTTGGTTGTCTGGTGTTATTGGAGCGTGAAATCACCGATTAAGCGCATCATCGGGAGGCGGTTTACATAAAGTGGTATTCGTCTAAAATTTCATCGTGAAAAGCGAAGGGGTGGATAATTATGCGCCAGAATGTGCCATTTTTTGCGTAATTTTGTGACGCAGATCGAAAGTTAAGCGCCGCAATTGATCACGGTCATTCCTATTATTCCTGACTTCTATTATTCTAGCTGAAGCGTTTCAGTTTGATTGTCACCGCCGATGCAGCCGCTGGCCTGCCACGGAGGGGGCGCAAGAATTTCCTGTACAAATCGCGGCGTCTGGCTCAGGCTAATCGTCCGATTTCATAGAGAATTCTGATGCAGGAGTAATATGACGGTTCGCATTGCCATTAACGGATTTGGTCGCATCGGGCGCAATGTTCTGCGTGCGCTGTACGAAACCGGACGTCGTGCTGAAATTACGGTGGTTGCCATTAACGAGCTGGCTGATGCCGCCGGAATGGCCCATCTGTTGAAATACGACACCAGCCATGGCCGCTTTGCCTGGGATGTGCGCCAGGAGCGCGATCTGCTGTCGGTTGGCGATGACACTATCCGCCTGCTGCATCACGCCGATATAGCCTCTCTGCCGTGGCGCGAACTGAATGTGGATATCGTGCTGGACTGCACCGGGGTCTACGGCAGCCGTGCCGACGGCGAAGCGCATCTGCTTTCAGGGGCAAAAAAAGTGTTGTTCTCCCATCCTGGAGGCAATGACCTGGACGCCACGGTCGTTTTCGGTGTGAATGAGCAAGAGCTGCTGCCGGAACATCTGTTGGTATCGAACGCGTCCTGCACCACGAACTGTATTATTCCAATAATCAAACTGCTGGATGATGCGTGGGGGATTGAGTCGGGTACGGTAACCACCATCCACTCCGCGATGCACGATCAGCAGGTGATTGATGCCTATCATCCCGATCTGCGGCGTACTCGTGCGGCCAGCCAGTCGATTATTCCGGTTGATACGCGTCTGGCCGCTGGCATCACCCGCATTTTTCCGAAATTTAATGACCGTTTCGAAGCGATTGCCGTACGCGTGCCGACGATTAACGTGACGGCGATTGACCTCAGCGTCAGCGTGCGGGATGCGGTTAAGGCCAGTGAGGTCAACGCCCTGCTGCAAAGTGCGTCAGAAGGGGCTTTTAGTGGTATAGTTGACTACACGGAATTACCGTTAGTCTCTATTGATTTTAATCACGACCCGCACAGTGCCATCGTTGACGGCACGCAGACCCGGGTCAGTGGTCAGCACCTGATTAAGACCTTGGTCTGGTGTGATAACGAATGGGGCTTTGCTAACAGAATGCTGGATACCACGTTAGCGATGGCCGATATCGGTTTCAGTCAGGACGCGGCTGCGTCTGTAAAACTTTGAGAATCAACGAGAGGGTTCACCATGTCTGTAATTAAGATGACCGATCTGGATCTTGCTGGTAAACGTGTTCTGATCCGTGCCGATCTGAACGTGCCGGTAAAAGAAGGGAAAGTGACGTCAGATGCACGTATCCGTGCTTCTCTACCGACTATCGAAGCGGCTCTGAAGCAGGGCGCAAAAGTGATGGTTACCTCCCACCTGGGCCGTCCGGTTGAAGGTGAGTACAACGAAGAGTTCTCTCTGCTGCCGGTGGTTAACTACCTGAAAGATAAGCTGGGCGCGGATACCGTTTCCCTGGCGAAAGATTACCTGGACGGCGTTGAGCTGGAAGCCGGTAAGCTGGTGGTGCTGGAAAACGTTCGCTTCAACAAAGGCGAGAAGAAAGACGACGAAGCCCTCTCTAAAAAATACGCCGCGCTGTGCGACATCTTCGTGATGGACGCCTTCGGCACCGCACACCGCGCGCAGGCCTCTACTCACGGCGTGGGCAAATTTGCCCCGGTTGCCTGTGCAGGTCCGCTGCTGTCAGCCGAACTGGAAGCATTAGGTAAAGCCCTGTCTAACCCTGAGCGCCCAATGGTTGCCGTGGTCGGTGGTTCTAAAGTTTCCACTAAATTCGACGTGCTGAACTCGCTGGTGAAAATTGCCGACACCGTTATCGTCGGCGGCGGCATCGCCAACACCTTCGTGGCTATCGACAACAACGTCGGCAAGTCTCTGTATGAGCCAGATTTCGTTGAAGCGGCGAAAAAACTGCGCGACGAGTTCAAAATCCCGGTTCCTACCGATTCACGCGTGGGTACCGAGTTCTCTGAAACCGCACCTTCAACCGTGAAGAAAGTGAGCGAAGTTCAGGACAACGAAGAGATCATGGACTTCGGCGACGAAACCGCACTGGCAATGGCTAAGCTGTTGAAAGAAGCCAAAACCATCCTGTGGAACGGCCCGGTTGGCGTGTTCGAATTCCCGAACTTCCGTAAAGGCACTGAAATCGTTGCTAAAGCGATCGCCGACAGCGAAGCTTTCTCCATCGCTGGCGGTGGTGATACGCTGGCCGCTATCGATCTGTTCGGTATCGAAGATAAAATTTCCTACATCTCTACCGGCGGTGGTGCTTTCCTGGAGTTCGTGGAAGGCAAAACTCTGCCAGCAGTCGCCATGCTGCAAGAGCGTGCTAAGCAGTAATTAAACCTCGGGGCGGAGCCGCGTAAGGCTCCGCGTGAGAACAGAATCCTTTAATACGACCGAAGAAACAGGACAAGCTAACATGTCTAAAATTTTTGATTTCGTAAAACCAGGCGTTGTCACCGGCGATGACGTGCAGAAGATCTTCAAAGTAGCGAAAGAAAACAAATTCGCTCTGCCAGCGGTTAACTGCGTCGGTACCGACTCAATCAACGCCGTGCTGGAAGCTGCTGCAAAAGTAAAATCTCCGGTCATCGTTCAGTTCTCTAACGGCGGTGCTGCTTTTATCGCTGGTAAAGGCCTGAAATCTGACAAGCCACAGGCTGCTGCAATCCTGGGTGCGATCGCTGGTGCACATCATGTGCATCTGATGGCAGAGCACTACGGCGTGCCGGTTATCCTGCATACCGACCACTGCGCGAAGAAACTGCTGCCGTGGATCGACGGTCTGCTGGATGCGGGTGAAGCTCACTTCGCTAAAACCGGTAAGCCACTGTTCTCTTCTCACATGATCGATCTGTCTGAAGAGTCTCTGGAAGAGAACATCGAGATTTCCAGCAAATATCTGGCTCGCATGGCGAAGCTCGATATGACTCTGGAAATCGAACTGGGCTGCACCGGCGGTGAAGAAGATGGCGTGGACAACAGCCATATGGACGCATCTGCACTGTACACTCAGCCAGAAGACGTTGATTACGCTTACACCGAGCTGAGCAAAATCAGCCCGCGTTTCACTATCGCTGCCTCTTTCGGTAACGTACACGGCGTGTACAAGCCAGGTAACGTGAAGCTGACCCCAACTATCCTGCGCGACTCTCAGGATTACGTCAGCAAGAAACACAACCTGCCGCACAACTCCCTGGACTTCGTGTTCCACGGTGGTTCCGGTTCTTCAGCTGCTGAAATCGAAGAATCTATCGGCTACGGCGTGATCAAAATGAACATCGATACCGATACCCAGTGGGCAACATGGGACGGTATTCTGCAGTTCTACAAAAAGAACGAAGACTATCTGCAGGGCCAGCTGGGTAACCCAAATGGCGTGGATAGCCCGAACAAGAAATACTATGACCCCCGCGTGTGGCTGCGTTCAGCTCAGGCGTCCATGGTTGTTCGTCTGGAGCAGGCCTTCAAAGAACTGAACGCGATCGACGTTCTGTAATTTGTCCGCTGTGCAAAAAAGGCCCGAAAGGGCCTTTTTTTATGCAATTTCCCCATAAATTCCAGCTGATTACGTCAGAAACCTGGCAGATTCTCGCGCTGTTGCTTACCCTTAATGCTCAGGCTGCCGCCAGGCGGCACAGTTTTGAACGCCTCTTTTGGGCAAACAACAGGATGGGAAAATGGAAGATTTAAACGTGGTCGATGGCATCAGCAATGCGGGGAGCTGGCTGGTGCGCAACCAGGCGCTGCTGCTGAGCTATGCGGTAAACATTGTGGCAGCGATAGCAATCATCATCATCGGGATGCTGGTTGCGCGCATTGTTTCCAATACGATCAATCGCCTGATGCGCGCCCGTCACCTTGATGCAACGGTGGCTGATTTCCTTTCTGCGCTGGTGCGTTACGGCATTATCGCCTTCACGCTGATTGCCGCGCTGGGCCGCGTGGGCGTGCAGACCGCCTCGGTGATTGCCGTACTCGGTGCCGCCGGTCTGGCCATCGGTCTTGCACTGCAAGGCTCGCTTTCTAACCTGGCGGCCGGCGTGCTGCTGGTCACCTTCCGCCCGTTCCGTA
Organism: Erwinia sp. S38; assembly: GCF_016624545.1. Lineage (NCBI taxonomy): Bacteria > Pseudomonadati > Pseudomonadota > Gammaproteobacteria > Enterobacterales > Erwiniaceae > Erwinia > Erwinia sp. S38. The sequence goes on from NZ_JACVTS010000012.1 coordinate 152,792, forward strand.
CGGGTGAGTTTATTGATATCGGCGTGATGGGAACGGTACAGAACGTGCAGATTTTCTCTACCACGCTGAAAACCGCCGACGGCAAAATTGTCGTGGTGCCCAACGGGAAAATCATCGCCGGTAATATCACTAACTTCTCCCGCGAGCCGGAGCGCCGTAATGAGTTTATTATCGGCGTGGCCTACGATGCGGATGTGGATGAAGTGATTACGCTGCTGCGCGGTATTGTTGAGGCGGAACCGCGTGTGCTGCAGGAACGCGGCGTGCAGATTGGCCTGAACGAGATGGCACCATCTTCGCTGAACTTCGTCGTGCGCTGCTGGAGCAAGGCCGGTGATCTGCAGCAGGTTTACTGGGATCTGATGAAGGAGTTTAAAAACGCTCTGGATGCGAAAGAAATCGGCATCCCTTATCCGCAGATGGATGTTCACCTGCATCAGACCAAAGCGCCGGAAGTCGATCTGACCAAAGAGGCATAACTGGCCCAGGCCATATGCCCTCTGCCCCTGCGGGCAGGGGGCTTTTTTTTGCCACAACGCCGCACAGCCGGCAGCCCCCTTTAAACCTGAAGACCACGACTGCGGTTTTACATCCTCACGCCGTGTTGCCATTCGCCATTACGGAATATTAGCGAAAGTGATGGGTCATTAAATTATAAAGTTTCCCCTAATGATGAGGCCGCTATACACTTGCCGCAAATCGAGTGTAAATGAGGTCTTTTTTTATGTTATCCGTTTATTTTCAGGGTGTTGCAATGGGTGCGGCGCTGATCCTGCCGCTGGGGCCGCAAAATGCATTTGTGATGAACCAGGGCGTTCGCCGCCAGTATCATCTGATGACCGCCGCGCTCTGCACGCTGAGCGATATTCTGCTGATCTGCGGCGGTATTTTTGGCGGCAGCGCGCTGCTCAGCCAGTCGGTTCTGTTGCTGAACCTGGTCACCTGGGCGGGCGTGGCGTTCCTGTTATGGTATGGCTGGGGCGCGCTGCGCACCGCGTTCAGCGGGGATGTCCAACTGGCTGCCGCCGGAGCGATGAAGCAGAGCCGCTGGCGGATTATTGTCACTATGATCGCCGTAACCTGGCTCAATCCGCACGTTTACATCGACACCTTCGTGCTGCTGGGTAGCCTGGGAGGGCAACTGCCGGAAGAGGCGCGACGCTGGTTCGCCTTTGGTTCGATCAGTACCTCAATCGTCTGGTTCTTCGGGTTGGCGATGCTAGCCGCCTGGCTGGCCCCGGTGCTGAATACCCCGCGCGCGCAGAGGATTATTAATCTGCTGGTGGGCGGCGTAATGTGGGTGATTGCACTCAAGCTGGCGATGCAGGCGCTGCATTTCTATTAACGGGAACTCACTTCCAGAATTCAGGTCATAGCGTGACGGGATACGGCGCTCTACACTGTATCGTGACAAATAGACGGAACATTACACTGCCGCAGCACCCGGCTCCGGCAGTGCCCGATCTGATACATATGACACCCCCATGGAGGACGCAGTGAAGCTCACTAAACTGGCTCTGGCCGCAATGATTGTTCTGGGTAGTTTACCGTTGGTGACGCAGGCTGATGAACTGCCTGCCGGCCCGCACGTGGTCACTTCAGGCCAGTCCAGCGTGGACGCCGCGCCGGATATTGCTACCCTTGCGATTGAAGTTAATATCACCGCGAAAGATGCTGCTGAAGCCAAAAAGCAGGCCGATACCCGCGTTCAGCAATATTTTGATTTCCTGAATAAAAGCGGCATTGAGAAGAAAGATATCAATGCGGCCAACCTGCGTACCCAGCCGGAGTACGATTACCTGAAAGACGGCAAGTCGGTGCTGAAGGGCTATCGCGCCGTGCGCCAGGTGCAGGTTACGCTGCGTCAGCTGGATAAGCTCAACGAGCTGCTGGATGGCGCGCTGAAGAACGGCCTGAACGAAATCCGCTCCGTCGAGCTGGGCGTGGCCGATCCTGAACAGTATCGTCAGAAGGCGCGTAAAGCGGCAATTGATGATGCGATTAAGCAGGCGGGCGAGCTAGCCCAGGGCTTTGGCAGCAAGCTTGGACCAGTCTACAGCGTGCGCTATCACGTTGCCAACTACCAGCCGATGCCAATGGCGCGGATGTATAAATCGGCGGATGCGGCTCCGATGACCTCTGCGGCACAAACCTATGAACAGCAGAGTATTCATTTCGACGATCAGGTTGATGTGGTCTTTGAATTGCAGCGCAATCCGTAAGCCATAACGCACTGCGGGCGGACCAGAACAACTGGCCCGCCCGCAGCTGACTCAAAACGTTTCCCGCCTAAACCGTATCCTGACGCAGAACGCGATGGCCGTGAGCCAGCAGCGCATCGGTAACTTTGCGCATCAGGCGGCTTTCCGGGGCGAAGCGGTGCCAGTAGAGCATACGGCGCTGTAACAGGCCCGGCGTCAGATCGATCAGCTCACCTTCCGCCAGTTCGCGCTCAATTTGCAGATGCGGGATCATACAGCAGGTGGTGCCCTGGCGTGCCAGCTGTACGAAGGCTTCCGACGAGTTCACGATATGGCAGGGTACGCTGCCCGGTGACAAATCGAAGTTCTGCTGCAGGAAGGCCTGATGCATATCATCCAGATGGTCAAACGCCACCGCCGGCGCTTTCAGCAGCGCGGAGCGGGTGACGCCGTTCGGGAAGTAGCGCGCGGCAAACTCTTTCGACCCGACAAACAGGTAGTCCAGCGCGCCCAGCTGATCGACCAGGCAGCTCGGCAGCGGCTGTGGCTGAATACTGATTGCGCCAACGACTTCGCCACGGCGCAGACGTTCCTGGGTTCGCGTTTCATCTTCAACCTGAATATTCAGGCGGACCGGAGAGTCGGTCAGCACGGTTTTCAGCGCCGGTAACAGCCAGGTTGCCAGACTGTCGGCGTTCACCGCCAGCGACAGCAACAGTGGCGTGGTGCCACCGCTGTCATCACCCAGCCACTCTTCTTCCAGTAGCTCAACCTGGTGCAGCAGCGCCAGCAGCTTTTGCCCCTGTTCGGTCGGGCGGGGCGGGACGGTACGCACCAGCAGCGGCTGGCCAAACATATTTTCCAGCTGCTTGATACGTTGCGAAACAGCTGACTGGGTAATACAGAGCTTTTGTGCGGCGCGTTCAAAGCCGCGTTCACGAATCACTGCATCCAGCGCCTGAAGCGTTCGATAATCGGGACGTTTCATTAATCGTTATACTCTTCTCAGGTGTGGTTTAAGCACTATGCCACAGTTTTTATCTTTTGCGCGGGCAAACGTCACTTTGTGAATCAACCACTTTGTGGGCCAGCTTCCATTCCTGCTCATCAGTCACTCTCATGGGCGATTATTTTTGCAGTCATTGCTTTATACTACGCGCACACAGTGACTCACAGGTTTAAACATATCATGACGCAGGATGAACTGAAAAAAGCCGTTGGCTGGGCAGCGCTCGACTACGTGACTCCCGGCACCATTGTTGGCGTAGGAACCGGCTCTACCGCCGCGCATTTTATTGATGCACTGGGATCGATTAAACACCAGATTGAGGGCGCGGTTTCCAGCTCCGAAGCCTCCACCGCTAAACTCAAAGAGTTAGGTATTCACGTTTTCAATCTTAACGAAGTTGACTCTCTGGCGGTGTATGTTGACGGCGCCGACGAGATTAACGGCCAGATGCAGATGATCAAAGGCGGCGGTGCCGCGCTGACCCGCGAAAAAATCGTTGCGGCAGTGGCCGAGCGCTTTATCTGTATTGCCGATGCCACCAAGCAGGTTGACGTGTTGGGCAAGTTCCCGCTGCCGGTTGAAGTGATCCCGATGGCGCGCTCCTACGTTGCCCGTGAGTTGGTGAAGCTGGGCGGCCTGCCTGAATACCGTCAGGACGTGGTCACCGACAACGGCAATATCATTCTGGATGTCTACAACCTCAAGATCCTTGACCCGATCGCACTGGAAGTGGCCATCAACGCGCTGCCGGGTGTGGTGACCGTCGGCCTGTTTGCTGCTCGTGGTGCGGACGTGGCGCTCATCGGCACCGCAAACGGCGTGAAGACTATTACCAAATGATCTGTCAGGCACCCGTGCGGTGCCTGTTATTTTGATCTAAAAAACATCTTTTCTTTTACGGTCAAAATTTAGTGACTTATGTCACAGTAGATGACTCAGCCGCGCGATCCTCCTGAAGCTATGCAACGCATCATGATTTTCTATCGGTTTGTTCTGGCAGAAGGCACCGCCGTGCTGTGGGGCAGGCAATCGTTTGTATTGCTGCCAGCGTAAATTTTGTTATTTTGACAGAAGGCAATCTTATATCCCCGTCACTGTTCATCTCGCTTCGCGATGCCGCGGTGGCAAAATGAATGGTAAAAGGGATTCAGCCACATCTGAAGTCTGCTAAATAAAGGTCGGGAAATGGCAAAAGTATCACTGGAGAAAGACAAGATTAAGTTCTTGCTGGTGGAAGGCGTACATCAGAGTGCGGTCGATAATCTCCGCGCTGCAGGTTACACCAACATTGAATTTCACAAAGGTGCACTGGATAGCGAGGCTCTGAAAGAGTCCATTCGCGATGCACACTTTATCGGGTTGCGCTCCCGTACTCATCTTACCGAAGAGATCTTCGCCGCCGCTGAAAAGCTGGTTGCCGTAGGCTGCTTCTGTATCGGGACCAACCAGGTTGACCTGAATGCCGCTGCATCTCGCGGTATCCCGGTGTTTAATGCACCTTTCTCCAATACCCGATCCGTAGCTGAACTGGTTATCGGCGAGCTGCTGCTGATGCTGCGCGGCGTGCCGGCGGCCAACGCCAAAGCGCACCGTGGCGTGTGGCATAAACTGGCGGTAGGTTCGTTTGAAGCGCGCGGTAAAAAGCTGGGCATCATCGGCTATGGCCACATTGGTATGCAGCTGGGCGTGCTGGCCGAGAGCCTGGGCATGCACGTGTTCTTCTACGACATCGAAAGCAAGCTGCCGCTGGGCAATGCAACGCAGGTACAGCATCTTTCAGATCTGCTGAACATGAGCGATGTGGTGAGCCTGCACGTTCCTGAAACTCAGTCCACGCAGAACATGATGGGTGCAGAAGAACTGGCGCTGATGAAGCCGGGTTCTCTGCTGATCAACGCTTCGCGCGGCACCGTGGTGGATATCCCTGCGCTGTGCAAAGTGCTGGCCGATAAGCATCTGGCGGGCGCGGCAATCGACGTCTTCCCGGAAGAGCCTGCGACCAACAGCGATCCGTTTAACTCACCGCTGTGCGAGTTCGACAACGTGATTCTGACCCCACACATTGGTGGTTCGACTCAGGAAGCGCAGGAAAACATCGGTATCGAAGTGGCCGGCAAGCTGGCGAAATACTCTGACAACGGTTCAACGCTGTCCGCGGTTAACTTCCCTGAAGTGTCGCTGCCAATGCACGGTGCCAGCGTTAGCCGTCTGCTGCATATCCACGAAAACCGTCCTGGCGTGTTGACCGCGATCAACCTGATCTTTGCCGATCAGGGCATCAACATCTCAGCCCAGTATCTGCAAACCACGCCGCAGATGGGTTATGTGGTGATTGACGTTGATGCATCGCAGGAAGTGGCGGATAAAGCGCTACAGCTGATGAAGGCGATTCCGGGTACTATCCGCGCGCGTCTGCTGTACTAATCCCGCTGGCGGGCCGAAGGTTCGCGGCACGGATTGATGCAGTAAACGACATAAAAGGCGACTTTCGAGTCGCTTTTTTTATCTCACCACTGCCAGATTTTCGACGGTGTAATCAGCGCAGGGAGTGGGATATCCCACGCGGCCATTGGGATCTTTTCCACCTGCTGACAGTCGTGTGCCAGCCCCACAGGTAAAAAGCCATGCTGCTGCCAGTTTTGCAGCGTGCGATCATAGAACCCGCCGCCCATGCCGAGCCGCTGGCCCTGTGCATCAAATGCCACTAATGGTACCAGCAGCACGTCCAGCTCGCTCAGCGGCAGCAGATTGCGGATATCCAGCGGCGGTTCCGGGATGCGCAGACGGTTTTTTTTCAGTTCGGTTTGTTCGTCATAGCGGATGAACAGCAGGTTTCCGGGAGAGAAGGGATGCAGCACCGGCAGATAGACCCGCTGCTTTCTCTGCCACAGTTTGGCAATCAGCGGCCGGGTATTCAGTTCGCCATCAACCGAAAGGAACAGCGCAATATTTTTAGCTCGCTCGAGCGGAGCGAAGCTCAGCGCGTGTTCAGCAGCCTGCACCGCAGCCAGCTGCTGCTGCTCATCGCTGAGCGCACGGCGAAGATGGCGGACGTGGGTACGAATATCCTGACGGTCGGAAAGATTAAGGTTCATCGCAAGGCTGACTCCGTTAAACGATGTCGTTGAGTGCCGTTAGCGTAGAAAAGAAACCGTACAGAAGGAAGAGTACTACAGATAAAAAGTGGGAATCTCCGAGATGCCGCCGCAGGCTGTAACCCTTGAACCCTTGGTTCAAGGTGAGTATGCCGTCGTAACCATCAGGCTTCCCGGACGAGCCGGGCATGCACACAGGTTACAGAGCGCCACACTCTGTTTGGTATGAAATATCGGCTCAGGGGACTGGCCCGCTTGCAAACATCTCAGAGAAATTTTGTGCTTCACCGTCACTGTATCACAGGTAACGACAAATTGTTATTCGAACTTCGCACCAGTACGTTCAGTAATGCGACCTTGCTCAAGTAATGCCTGCTCAATGGTCTGCTGCAACATACGAATACGCTGCTCCATGTTAGACGCATAGTCACGTGTTTTGACTTTTTCCTGCGCCAGTTCATGGCAAATATTCAGTGCTGCGATAAATACCAGCTGCTCTGTATTTGTGACTCTAGTGCGAACTTTTAAGTCTTGCAACCGTTGATTAAGGTCTTCGGCAGCCAGATTCAGCGCATCTTGCTGTTCGGGCGGACAATTTACTCTTAATGAACGGCCAAAAATTTGAAGATCTACCGGTTGTGCAGACATGCCACCTTCCTGACTGAATACTGCGCCCGCAAATACCCTTACCACGCAATGGGTCGGGAGGGGCGACACTATAAACTACCCCTGAGAGAAACAACAACCCCTTTAATGGAATCCTTGAGGTACCTGGTGTTAGCATAACACGAACTTATTCAGCCAACGATGACGAAAACGAATGTCACTATCTAACGTAATGCCGGGATACAACACTCTGGCTTCAGCACTTACACAGCAGGGCGTGGGGATGACCCCTGCCGAAATGCACGGTCTGATCAGCGGTCTGCTCTGCGGCGGCAACCAGGACAGCAGCTGGCAGGCGCTGGTTCATGACCTGACTAACGAAGGCATGGCTTTCTCCCAGTCTCTGTCGCTGCCGCTGCAGGAGTTGCATCAGGCCATTGGCGATTCTCTGGAAGATGACGGCTTTATGTTCCAGCTTTATCTGCCGGACGATGAGGATATCACCGTATTCGATCGTGCCGACGCGCTGGCGGGATGGGTCAACCATTTCCTGCTTGGGCTGGGCGTGACTCAGCCTAAGCTGGATAAAGTGAAGGGTGAAACCGGTGAGGCCATCGACGATCTGCGTACCATTGCGCAGTTGGGCTATGACGAAGATGAAGACCAGGACGAGCTGGAGCAGTCTCTGGAAGAGGTGATCGAGTACGTGCGCGTTGCCGCGCTGCTGTGCCACGATACCTTTACTCGTTCGTCACCGACCAACGTGGTCGTGCAAAAGCCAACCCTGCATTAAGCAACTGTGTGCCCTGAAGGCTTGCAAGCGGTGAATCCGTAACTTAAGGAGAGCAAATGACCCAGCAGGAATTTTTACGCCGTCGCCAGGCGCTGTTAGCGAAAATGGCCCCCGGCAGCGCGGCGCTGATTTTTGCCGCGCCGGAAGTGACGCGCAGTAATGACAGCGAATATCCTTACCGACAAAACAGTGATTTCTGGTATTTCACCGGATTTAACGAGCCGGAAGCGCTGTTGATCCTGATAAAAAGTGACGAAAGTCATAACCACAGCGTGTTGTTTAACCGCGTGCGCGATCTCACCGCTGAGATCTGGTTTGGTCGTCGTCTGGGTCAGGATGCTGCACCGCAGGCGCTGTCTGTGGATCGTGCGCTGCCGTGGGGCGAGATCGGCGAACAGCTCCATCTGCTGCTTAACGGACTCGACGTGGTGTACCACGCGCAGGGCCAGTATGGTCAGATGGATGACATCGTCTTTAGTGCCCTGGAGAAACTGCGTCGCGGTTCACGGCAGAACCTTTCTGCCCCGGCAACGCTGACCGACTGGCGTCCGTGGGTACACGAAATGCGCCTGATTAAATCGGCTGAAGAGCAGGCAGTACTGCGCGAGGCCGGTCGCATCAGCGCGCTGGCACATACCCGTGCAATGGAGCAGTCACGCCCCGGGATGTACGAATACCAGCTGGAAGGCGAAATTCATCATGAGTTCAATCGCCACGGCGCACGCTTCCCGTCCTACAACACCATCGTTGGAGCCGGAGAAAACGGCTGCATCCTGCACTACACCGAAAACGAAAGTCAGATGCGCGAAGGTCAGCTGGTGCTGATTGATGCGGGCTGTGAATATCAGGGCTACGCCGGTGATATCACCCGCACTTTCCCGGTTGGCGGTAAATTTACCGCACCGCAGCGCGAGATATATGACATCGTGCTGGCTTCGCTGTATAAGGCGCTGGCGCTGTATCGCCCCGGCACCAGCATTCGTGAAGTGACAGCGGAGGTGGTGTCTATCATGGTCAGCGGGTTGGTGGATCTGGGCATTCTGCACGGTGACGTTGAAACGCTGATTGCCGAGCAGGCGCATCGCCCGTTCTTTATGCACGGCCTCAGCCACTGGCTGGGTCTGGACGTGCATGACGTCGGCCATTACGGCGTGGATCGCGATCGCCTTCTCGAACCGGGCATGGTACTGACCATCGAACCGGGTCTGTATATTGCACCGGATGCCGATGTCCCCGCTCAGTATCGCGGTATCGGTATTCGTATTGAGGATGACATCATTATCACCGCGGACGGCAACGAAAATCTGACCGATACGGTGGTCAAAGATGCCGATGAAATTGAAGCACTGATGGCGGCAGCGAAGCAGCAATGAGCATAATAATTGCAGGGGGAGGAATGGCCGGCGCAACGCTGGCTCTGGCGATCTCTCATCTGACACAGGGACAGCTGGCGGTGACGCTGGTTGAAGCCAGGGAACCTGAAAGCCGGGCGCATCCCGGTTTCGACGGGCGGGCGATTGCGCTGGCGGAAGGCACCAGTCAGCAGCTGGCGGCAATCAATTTATGGTCGGCGCTGGAGTCCTGCGCCACGCCGATTACCCACGTTCACGTCAGCGATCGTGGTCATGCCACTTTCGTTTCGCTGGATGCCGCTGATTTTGGCGTTCCCGCGCTGGGCCACGTGGTGGAACTGCACGACGTCGGGCAGCGGCTGTTTGCCCGACTGAAGCAGGCACCGGGCATCACGCTGCGCTGCCCGAACACCGTGGCGGACGTCGCGCGCACACAGCAGCGGGTCAGTGTGACTCTGGACAGCGGTGACGTGCTGAATGCGGACCTGCTGGTGGCGGCAGACGGGACGCGTTCAAAGGTCGCGGCGGCCTGCGGGATGCAGTGGAGCAGCGATGATTACCAGCAGGTGGCGGTGATTGCCAATGTCTCTACCCAGCTGTCGCACGGCGGGCAGGCGTTCGAGCGCTTTACCGAGCACGGACCGCTGGCGCTGCTGCCGATGTCGGGCGGGCGCAGTTCTTTGGTCTGGTGTCATCCGCTGGCACAGAAAAGCGCAGTTGACGGCTGGAGCGACGATCGCTTTCTCAGTGAGCTTCAGCGCGCCTTCGGCTGGCGTCTTGGGCGATTCACTCAGGTGGGTCAGCGCCACAGCTATCCGCTCCAGCTGCAAACCGCTGCGCAGCATATTTCTCACCGCCTTGCGCTGGTGGGTAATGCTGCCCAGACGCTGCATCCGATTGCCGGACAGGGGTTTAATCTGGGGATTCGCGACGTGATGTCGCTGGCCGAAACGGTGGCCGCCGCCTGGCGCAGCGGGCAGGGCGTAGGCGAATACGCTACCCTGCATCACTATCAGCAGCGCCGTCAGCCGGACGTTGAGGCCACGATTGGCGTGACCGATGGTCTGGTTCGGCTGTTTGCCAATCGCTATCAGCCTTTAACGGTGGGGCGCAACCTGGGGCTGTTGGCGATGGATCATCTGCCGCCGTTACGTAATTTGCTGGCCGAGCGCACGTTAGGCTGGGTTAAGCGTTGAGGAGAAAGCTGTAATGCAAACATTTGATGTCATCGTTGCCGGTGGCGGTATGGTCGGTCTTGCGGTGGCCTGTGGCCTGCAAGGGAGCGGCCTGCGCGTGGCGGTGTTGGAGCGTGAAGCGCCGGTTGCCGCTGCGGCAGATGCGCCCTATGCGCTGCGCGTTTCGGCGATTAACGCCGCCAGTGAGCGCCTGTTACAGCATCTTGGCGTGTGGAGTACCATCCTGGCCACGCGTGCCAGCGCCTATCACGGCATGGAAGTGTGGGATCGCGACAGCTTTGGTCATATCGTCTTTGACGATGAGCAGCAGGGGCTGTCGCATCTGGGGCATATTATTGAAAACCGGGTGATCCACCAGGCGCTGTGGCAGCGGGCTGAGAGCCTGAGCGATATCACCCTGATTTCCCCGGCTGAACTGCAGCAGGTTGCCTTTGGCGACAACGAAGCGTTTGTCACGCTGAAAGACGGCAGCATGATGACCGCTCGTCTGCTGGTGGCCGCCGATGGCGCAAACTCGTGGCTGCGGAGCAAAGCGGATATCCCGCTCACCTTCTGGGATTATGAGCATCATGCGCTGGTTGCTAATATTCGTACCGAGAAACCGCATGATGCGGTGGCCCGGCAGGTATTCCACGGTGAAGGTATTCTGGCCTTCCTGCCGTTGAGCGATCCGCATCTTTGTTCTATTGTCTGGTCTTTACCGCCGCAGGAAGCCACTCGTCTGCAATCAATGCCGGAAGAGGTATTCAACCAGCAGCTGTCGGTGCATTTTGATCTGCGTCTGGGGCTGTGCGAGCTGGAAAGCGATCGTCAGGTTTTCCCGCTGATGGGGCGCTTTGCGCGCAGTTTTGCCGCGCACCGTCTGGCGCTGGTGGGCGACGCTGCCCACACCATCCATCCGCTGGCGGGGCAGGGGGTGAATCTTGGCTTTATGGATGCGGCGGAGTTGATTGGTGAGATCCGACGCCTGCATCAGCAGGGCCGGGATATTGGTGAGCATCTGTATCTGCGTCGTTACGAGCGTAGCCGCAAGCACAGCGCGGCGCTGATGTTAGCCAGTATGCAGGGTTTCCGCGAGCTGTTTAACGGTGATAATCCAGCGAAGAAGCTGTTGCGTGATGTCGGGCTGGCGCTGGCGGATAAGCTGCCGGGCGTGAAGCCGAAGCTGCTGAAGCAGGCGATGGGGCTGCATGATTTACCCGAGTGGTTGCGTTAACTTGGATGTTTTCTTGATGCGGTGAGCACGCTAACCGGCGGCTCCCTCGCCCGGGCGGTCCTCGCGTCGCGCTTTGCGCGATGCCTTCACTTCACTCGTCAGCCTTCGTACCGGGTCAGACGGGGCGTCCTGCCCCGCCTGCCCCTTTCGCCAGCGTCCTGCTGGCTCATACGAGCTTCCTCATTCCGTTCAGCGCTGCGGATTGCCCGTTCGAGGGAGCCGCCGGTTCGCTTAGTCACTTCTGCATCGCCTGAAAAAGTGCGGTGTTTTCGTATAAAGGATTGAGACTCTGGTTAGTTCCAATGGGGTAACATTGTTTCATTCCTGATGAAAAAGCCAGCACATAGCCGGAAAGATGACCTGCCGCTGTGCCAGACGGCCAATCCGCAGCGCTGAGGTGGAGGCATTCGGCCAGGAGACGGCAGCAGGGAAGCTGGCGTCAGGCGGGGTCGGTACATGGATGTATCGTCTCCGCCGGTCCGGAAGGCCGGATGCCGTAGCCGAAGGCACCACGCGAAGCGTGGCGCGAGGACCGACCGGCAGGCGCAGCGGCGGGTCAGCGATCGCAGAATTGCCAGCGCATCAAAATCAATCCCACGTGATACCCGCAACTAACTCAGCCCTAATTGTCCGTTGTTTTTCAGTTACTTTTTCCTCGTTTTAACGTCCCTTGCACCAATGGTGCACCCGCCGCCCCATCATTGTGCTTCGTTTGAATTATTCTAATTTAACGCTCGCAATCGCATTACTTTTAATAATGCGATAAGAAAATTCCCGGAGTCGTTTTTTATACATCGAATGCGGAATCTTTGCGATTCATCTGCGTTAAAGGCTATTTATTGTTGTTTTTGTATGCATATTTTCGATTTGTTAGCGATTGATACTGGCAGGGAGTTCAGGGGCTTTATTGCCGTTCTGTGATTTCGACCCCGTTTAACTTATGGTTAATTGCCATTTTCGGTGGTAAGTTCAAAGCCAAGATAACGTTTGCGTCAGACCGCCTGCGGGCGGTAAACGGGCGCGTCAATCACCCTGCATCCACAAGGATGGCGGACAGACAGCACAGGAAGACTATGACTCAGCAAACCCCGTTGTTCGAACAGCATCAAGCCTGCGGTGCGCGCATGGTGGACTTTCACGGTTGGATGATGCCGCTGCATTACGGTTCGCAGATTGATGAGCACCACGCGGTACGCACTGATGCCGGAATGTTCGATGTCTCGCATATGACCATTGTCGATCTGCACGGTGCCCGCACGCGGGAATTCCTGCGCTATCTGCTGGCGAACGACGTGGCCAAGCTGACTCAGCCGGGCAAAGCGCTTTACACCGGCATGCTGAATGCCTCCGCTGGCGTGATTGACGATCTGATTGTTTACTTTATGAGCGAAGACTTTTTCCGCCTGGTGGTGAACTCTGCCACCCGTGAAAAGGATCTGGCGTGGATTACCGAACATGCGGCACCTTACGGCATCGATATCCACGAGCGTGATGATTTAGCGCTGGTGGCGGTGCAGGGCCCGAATGCCCAGCAGAAAGCGCAGACGCTTTTTGATGATACTCAGCGCGCGGCGGTCAGCGGCATGAAGCCGTTCTTCGGCGTGCAGGCGGGCGATTTGTTTATCGCCACCACCGGCTACACCGGCGAAGCAGGTTACGAAATTGCCCTGCCTTCCGACCAGGTTGTGTCGTTCTGGCAACGGCTGCTGGCGGCGGGCGTCAAGCCCGCGGGGCTGGGAGCACGCGATACGCTCAGGCTGGAAGCCGGCATGAATCTCTACGGTCAGGAGATGGATGAAGGTGTCTCTCCGCTGGCGGCCAATATGGGCTGGACCATCGCCTGGGAACCTGCCGACCGGGAATTTATTGGCCGTGAAGCGCTGGAATCCCAGCGTAAAACCGGCACCGAGCAGCTTGTAGGGCTGGTGATGACCGAGAAAGGCGTGCTGCGTAACGAACTGCCGGTGCGCTTCACCGACGCTGACGGCAACCTGCGTGAAGGGGTCATAACCAGCGGATCGTTCTCCCCAACGTTGGGTTACAGCATCGCGCTGGCACGCGTTCCTGCCGGAATCGGTGAACAGGCCATCGTGCAAATTCGCAACCGCGAAGTGCCGGTGCAGGTCACTAAACCTGTTTTTGTCCGTGCCGGTAAACCGGTAACAAAATAAATCTTAAACTACCCGTCCCGTTCATGCCGGGCAGGGGCTCCAAACGCACCCGCGGCATGAGCGCTTAACGGAATTATCTTTTTTGGAGAGCGTCGATGAGCAATGTACCAACCGATCTGAAATATCGTGACAGCCATGAATGGGTACGTAAAGAAGCCGATGGCAGCTACACCGTCGGCATCACCGAACACGCTCAGGAACTGCTGGGTGACATGGTGTTTGTTGACCTGCCGGAAGTTGGAAATACCTACGCTCAGGGCGACGACTGTGCGGTAGCGGAGTCCGTTAAGGCGGCTTCCGATATCTATGCGCCACTGAGTGGCGAAATTATCGCGGTTAACAGCGAGCTGGAATCTTCGCCGGAGCTGGTAAACAGCGATCCTTACAGCGACGGCTGGCTGTTCAAAATCAAAGCCAGCAATGAGTCCGAACTGGATGACTTGCTCAGCGCCGCCGACTACCAGGCGTCTATCGAAGAGTAATGCCTTAACCGGTCGCGGCGAAGACGGAATAATTTCTGCCTTCGCCGCTGACGACGCCGGTGAATCATCACCGGAAACCCTTTTGTCGCACTAAGCCCGAAGCAGGATTTACCGCTCATGACCCAGACTCTCAGCCAGCTTGAACATCACGGCGCGTTTATTGAACGCCATATCGGACCTTCGCCAGAGCAGCAGGCTGCCATGCTGAACACCGTCGGCGCAGATTCACTGACCGACCTGATCTCGTCGATTGTTCCCGCAGATATTCAGCTTCCCAGCCCGCCGCCGATTGGCGATGCGCTGACCGAACATCAGGCTCTGGCCGAGCTGAAGGCGATTGCCGCGCAGAACCTGCGTTATAAATCCTATATCGGCATGGGCTACACCCCGGTTCTGACGCCGCCGGTGATCCTGCGTAACATGCTGGAAAATCCGGGCTGGTACACCGCCTACACCCCTTATCAGCCGGAAGTTTCTCAGGGCCGCCTTGAAGCGCTGCTTAACTTCCAGCAGCTGACGCTGGACCTGACCGGGCTGGACATTGCCTCCGCCTCACTGCTGGATGAAGCCACCGCCGCTGCGGAAGCGATGGCGATGGCGAAACGCGTCAGCAAGCTGAAAAACGCCAACCGCTTCTTCGTGGCCGATGATGTGCATCCGCAGACGCTGGATGTGGTGCGTACCCGTGCGGAAACCTTTGGCTTCGAAGTGCTGGTCGATAAAGCGGAAAAAGTGCTTGAGCTGCAGGATATCTTCGGCGTGCTGTTACAGCAGGTGGGTACCGGTGGTGAAGTGCATGATTACGGCAGCCTGATTAGCGAACTGAAAAGCAAAAAGATCGTGGTCAGCGTGGCCGCTGACTTTATGACCCTGGTGCTGCTACAGGCACCGGGTAAACAGGGTGCGGATATCGTCTTTGGCTCGGCTCAGCGTTTCGGCGTACCGATGGGCTACGGCGGCCCGCACGCGGCTTTCTTCGCTGCCCGTGACGAACATAAACGTTCCATGCCTGGTCGTATCATCGGCGTTTCTCGCGATGCTGCCGGAAATACTGCGCTACGCATGGCGATGCAGACTCGCGAGCAGCACATCCGCCGCGAGAAAGCGAACTCCAATATCTGTACCTCGCAGGTGCTGTTGGCCAATATTGCCAGCCTGTATGCAGTGTTCCACGGTCCGGCCGGGCTGAAGCGTATTGCCGGGCGCATCCATCGCCTGACCGATATTCTGGCCGCCGGGCTGCAAAAAGGCGGTCTGACCCTGCGCCACCACAGCTGGTTTGACACGCTGACGGTGGAAGTGGCCGATAAAGCGGCGGTGCTGGAACGCGCCCTGAGCTTCGGCGTGAACCTGCGTACTGATATTCTGCACGCGGTGGGGATTACCCTGGATGAAACCACCCGTCGCGAAGATGTCGCGGCGCTGTTCTCTATCCTGCTGGGTGAAGAGCACGGTCTGGACATTGAGGCCCTGGACGCGCAGCTCAGCGCTGACAGCCATTCCGTTCCGCCAGCGATGCTGCGTGAAGATGCCATTCTGACCCATCCGGTGTTCAACCGTCATCACAGCGAAACTGAGATGATGCGCTATATGCACAGTCTGGAACGAAAAGATCTGGCGCTGAATCAGGCAATGATCCCGCTGGGCTCCTGCACCATGAAGCTGAATGCGGCCGCAGAGATGATCCCAATTACCTGGCCGGAGTTTGCCGAGCTGCACCCGTTCTGCCCGGCAGAGCAGGCTACCGGTTATCTACAGATGATCGGCCAGCTTTCCCAGTGGCTGGTGCAGCTGACCGGTTACGATGCGCTGTGCATGCAGCCCAACTCGGGCGCACAGGGTGAATATGCCGGTCTGCTGGCGATCCGTCGCTATCATGAAAGTCGTAACGAAGGCGGCCGCAATATCTGCCTGATCCCGAGTTCCGCACACGGTACCAACCCGGCCTCCGCGCAGATGGCAGGCATGGATGTTGTGGTCGTAGCCTGCGATCGTCAGGGGAATATTGACCTGCACGACCTGCGTCTTAAGGCTGAACAGGCGGGCGAAGTGCTCTCCTGCATTATGGTCACCTATCCGTCAACCCACGGCGTGTATGAAGAAACCATTCGTGAAGTCTGTCAGATTGTTCATCAGTTTGGCGGCCAGGTTTATCTGGACGGTGCCAATATGAACGCGCAGGTGGGCATCACCACGCCGGGCTATATTGGTGCTGATGTTTCCCACCTTAACCTGCATAAAACCTTCTGCATTCCGCACGGCGGCGGCGGTCCGGGCATGGGGCCGATTGGCGTAAAAGCGCATCTGGCACCGTTTGTACCGGGTCACAGCGTGGTTCAGATTGAAGGCATGTTGACCGAACAGGGCGCGGTATCCGCAGCACCGTTCGGCAGCGCCTCTATTTTACCCATCAGCTGGATGTACATTCGTATGATGGGTGCAGAAGGGCTGAAGCAGGCCAGTTCTGTGGCGATTCTGAACGCTAACTACATTGCAACCCGCCTGAAGTCGGCCTATCCGATTCTGTATACCGGACGCGATGGTCATGTTGCGCACGAATGTATTCTGGATATTCGTCCGCTCAAAGAACAGACCGGCATCAGTGAACTGGATATCGCCAAGCGCCTGATCGATTACGGCTTCCACGCGCCGACCATGTCATTCCCGGTGGCGGGAACGCTGATGGTGGAGCCAACCGAATCAGAGAGCAAAGTCGAACTTGACCGCTTTATCGATGCGATGCTCTCCATCCGCACCGAGATCGATCGCGTATCGGCGGGCGAGTGGCCCGCTGAGGATAACCCGCTGGTTAATGCACCGCACACCCAGATGGAAATCGTTGGTAGCTGGGAGCATCCTTACAGCCGCGAGCTGGCCGTGTTCCCTGCGGGCAGCGCTAACAAATACTGGCCAACGGTTAAGCGTCTGGACGATGTTTACGGCGACCGTAATCTGTTCTGTTCCTGCGTGCCGATGAGTGAATACGAATAAGGCTGATGGTCTGATGTGATAGCCTTAAGGGACGACGCTGAGTCGTCCCTTTTGCTTTCTGGAGGTTCAATGAATATCGCTCTGGTTACCGGCGGCAGCCGTGGTATCGGCCGCTCAACTTCTTTGCTGCTTGCCACTCTGGGCTGGACCGTCGCGGTTAATTACGCCCGGCGGGCAGATGCCGCCGAAGAGGTGGTGGAACAGATTACCGGTCAGGGCGGCAGGGCTTTCGCCATCCAGGCCGATGTGTCCGATGAAGCGCAGGTGATGGCGATGTTTGCTGAAATCGATCGCCATCCGGGTCAACTGACCGCGCTGGTCAACAATGCGGGGATACTGTTTCAGCAGGCTACGTTGGAACAGCTGACGGCGGAGCGTATCAATCGGGTATTTGCCACTAATGTGACCGGCAGCTTCATCTGCTGCCGCGAAGCCGTTAAACGCATGGCTTTTCATCACGGGGGTAAGGGGGGAGGGATTGTTAACGTCTCTTCCGCCGCGGCTCGCACGGGCTCACCGGGAGAATATGTTGATTACGCGGCCTCAAAAGGCGCGATGGATACGCTGACCAAAGGTTTATCTCTTGAGGTAGCGGCGCAGGGAATTCGGGTGAACGGCGTGCGTCCGGGGTTTATCTACACGGAGATGCACGCCGATGGCGGTGAGCCGGGGCGGGTAGATCGCGTGGCGTCGGGCATTCCGATGCAGCGTGGCGGCCAGCCGGAAGAGATCGCCCGCATTATCGCCTGGCTGCTGAGCAACGATGCATCCTACGTGACCGGGACGATCGTTGACGCGGCAGGGGGCCGATAAATACGGGCAATTCCGGGCCGGATACTACAGCAGCCAGCCTCTGGCGTGGGCGTTATCCAGATGATGTTGCAGATGGTTCCACAGTTCCGGCCACTGCTCGGCCAGCTTCACGTTGCGCGCTTTTACCTGCTCAAGACGGATGCCGTTTTCTTTCCAGCTCTGTCCTTCATTGTGCAGGTTAAGCATAATCGGCAGCGCGCGGTCGAGCATGTTAGCAAAGCGCGATTCGGCAGTGTCCCCGTCTTCATATTCGTTCCACAGCGCGCGGAACTGCTGGCTCTGCGCGGCAGGCAACAGGCCGAAAATGCGCTCGGCTGCGGCCATTTCCTGTTCCTGCACGGCTTCGCGTGCGGCAAGGTCATACACCAGTACATCTCCGGCATCGATTTCCACCACATCATGCACCAGCGCCAGCTGGACGGCGTGCTGCACGTTAATAGTTTCAGTGGCAAAAGGTGCCAGGCTCATGGCGGCCATCGCCAGATGCCAGCTGTGCTCGGCGGAGTTCTCCTGCCGTGCATTGTCAAGCAGCCGGGTGCGGCGCTCAACGCTTTTAAGCTTGTCCAATTCCATTAAAAACTGCACGACTTCGGTCATCGCACCGAAATCTAAGGCTGCTACCCTGTCAGACATAATGACTCGCTTATTCTCTGATAAAAGTTCACGGATAGTTTAAGGGAAACGTTTGCCTGGCACACGGGAGAATGTGTGTTACAGGATTTCACAGAATTTTTTAAGCTTACATGTGTACTCTGAAATTATTCTCAGCTAGGCTGATGATGATTTATCGACCACGGCTTTTGCTGGCCGCATGATGATTAATAAGAGAGAACGAACTGATATGGTTCATCAAAAAATACTGACGCGTGGCTACTCGCTGGCGGAAGAAATTGCCAACAGCATCAGCCACGGCGTGGGCTGCCTTTTCGGGATTATCGGCCTGGTTTTACTCCTGACCCAAGCTATTGAAAGCCGTGCCAGCGCGCTGGCCATCACCAGCTACAGCCTTTACGGCGGCAGCATGATCCTGCTGTTTCTGGCCTCAACCCTCTACCATGCCATTCCGCATCAGCGGGCAAAATACTGGCTGAAAAAACTCGATCATTCGGCGATTTATCTGCTGATTGCAGGTACCTATACGCCCTTCCTGCTGGTAGGGCTGAAGTCACCGCTGGCTCACGGCCTGATGGTGGTGATCTGGAGCCTGGCGCTGGCAGGTATCGTCTTTAAGCTGGCTTTCGCCCATCGTTTTGAGGCGCTGTCGCTGGTGACCTATCTGCTGATGGGATGGCTGTCGCTGATTGTTATCTATCAGATGGTAACGAAACTGCCTGCGGGCAGCGTGGGGCTTTTAGCGGCGGGGGGCGTGATTTATTCGCTGGGGGTGATTTTCTACGTGGCGAAGCGCATACCCTACAATCATGCCATCTGGCACGGTTTTGTTCTGGGCGGCAGCCTGTGCCACTTCTTCGCTATCTACCTTTACGTCATGTAAAACAGGCTGGCCGGTTCCCGGCCAGCCTGTACGTAATCAGCCGGCGGTGATCTCGTACGGCAGCGGCTGAATGGTCAGTTTACCGCCTTCGTCACCCTGTACGCGCAGAATCGTATCGGCTTCCAGATCGTTATTCAGCACCGCCTGCACCCAGACTTCGCCCGTTTCAAGCTGGCAGGCTGCCAGAATCGTACCGGTGCGCCGCCAGTTTTCACCCATCTGCATTTCCAGCGCGCTGTCAGCTTCGGGAACGCTACCCGCTTTGCCTGCCAGCCAGTAAAGTGCGCGCTTATTGGCACCGCGAAACTTGGCGCGTGCCACCATTTCCTGACCGGTGTAGCAGCCTTTTTTAAAGCTGATGCCGTTCAGTGCCTGAACATTGGTCGCCTGTGGAATCAACTGCGCGCTGGTGGCCGCATCGATAATCGGGAAACCGGCCTCGATATCCAGCGCCAGCCACTGATTGCTGTTGTTCAATGCGGCTTTATCGGCCAGCTTTTGCTGGATCTCAGCGGCTTTGCCTTCACTGGTCACCAACAGAAAACGTTCGGCGGGCAGATCGAACCACAGCAGCGTGCTTTCATCCTGCTGGACGACCGGCGCATCGGCATCCGGCAGCACGGCGTAAATCTCCGCCAGTGCTTCACGCGCCTGTTCGCCCGCCAGACCGAGCAGCACCGACTCATCGTCGGCGGCCAGGGTCACTTTGGCGAATACGGCATACTTCTTCAATTCAGTCAGTTGGGTATCACGCAGGCTGCGGCGCTCAATATAGGCCAGCCCTTCTCCGCGATGGAACAGGCGCAGCGTACTCCACATTTTACCTTTCGCATCGCAGTGGGCGGCAGGCAGATGGCGATCGGCTCCCAGCGCTGCCACATCCAGCGTCACCTGTCCCTGCAGATAGCTCACCCGGTCCTGGCCCGTGGCGGTAACCAGCGCCCACTCTTCCAGTGAAATCAGCGTCAGTGGAAGCTGCGCGGATGCCTGTGGCTGGCGAGGAGGAAAAGCAATAATTGGCATGATTCAGTCCTGAATTGAAAAATATTAACAATACTTCTCATGTTAAGAGAGACGCATTGCTTTGCAACCAGTTTCCGGCAAAAGCGGCACAAAAGGCGTGATAACCCTGCAAGCTTTGCGTGATGTCTCGCAAGCTATAAATTGCTGCATCAACAGCGGGGTAAAAAGGGGTACACTGGAAGCCTGTTTGATTAACTGACGCTGAGTAACATGGATATTACCAATAAATCACGCATTCACTGGGCATGTCGTCGCGGCATGCGGGAGCTCGACATCTCAATCATGCCTTTTTTTGAGTATGAGTTTGATTCGCTGAGCGACAGTGACAAAAAAGTGTTCGTTCGTCTGCTGGAGAGCGACGATCCTGATCTGTTTAACTGGCTGATGAACCATGGAGCGCCGGCCGATCCTGAGCTTAGGCGAATGGTGGCACTGATTCAGGAGAGAAATCAGCAACGTGGTCCTGTGGCGATGTGAACTGAGAGTTTCCTGGGCGGCACAGTGGCAGTCTTTGCTGATACACGGCGCAGTGATTTTGCTGCTGTTGCTGATCCCCTGGCCCGGCAGCTATACCCTGGTTTGGATCGCGCTATTGACGCTGGTGCTTATGGAGAGTATCCGCAGTCAGCGGCGCATCCTTTCACGTGTCGGGCCCATTGAACTGCTGTCCACAAGACAGTTTCACTGGCGGCGGAAACAGTGGTTTCTCGTTGCAAAACCCTGGATTGGGCGTTGGGCGATTCTACTGCCGTTACGCTCAGCAGAGGGGAAGCGCGAGTGGCTGTGGCTTGGCATCGACAGTATGGAGAACGCCGAGTGGCGTCTGCTGCGGCAGCAGTTATTGATGCTGAAGGAACCGGGTAATGAGTAGCGCCACTGTATGGCTGGCTGAAGATGAAGCCGCAATTGCGGACACCCTGCTCTATGTACTGCAGCAGGAAGGCTTTACCCCGCGCTGGTTTTCCCGTGGGCTGCCGCTGCTGGAGGCGCTGCAACAGCAGCCGCCCGATCTGGTGATCCTTGATGTTGGCCTGCCTGATATCAATGGCTTTGAGCTTTGCCGTCAGCTGCTGGCAAAGCAGCCGGATCTTCCCGTGCTGTTTCTGACCGCAAGGAGTGAAGAGAACGACAGGCTGCTGGGGTTAGAGATCGGTGCCGACGATTATGTGGCCAAACCGTTTTCTCCTCGCGAAGTCTGCGCCAGGGTACGCACGCTTCTTAAGCGTTTGCAAAAGCAGCAGCGCATTGCTCAGTCAGGACTGCGCACCGTTGGCCGCTTTGTGCTTGATGAACCTGCGGCCCGCATTACCTGGCACCAGTGTCCGCTGGTACTGACGCGTTACGAATTTCTACTGTTGAAAACGCTGCTGACCGCACCCGGTCGGGTTTTTTCACGCCAGCAGTTGATGGATCTGGTGTGGCAGGGTGCAGAGGAGAGTATGGAACGCACCGTCGATACCCACATTAAAACGCTGCGGGCCAAACTGCGTGACATTAATCCAAATGAAGCGGTCCTGATGACCCATCGGGGCCTTGGCTACAGTCTGGTGGCTGGCTGATGAAAATCGGCATGCGCCTGCTGCTGGGTTACTTTCTGATTGTGGCGATCGCGGCATGGTTTGTGCTCAATATTTTTCTGCAGGAAGTTAAACCCGGCGTACGTCGTGCAACGGAAGGGATGCTGGTGGATACTGCCACGCTTCTGGCTCAGTTCGCCCGTAGCGATATGCTGAGCGGGAATCCGCAGCATGGTCAGCTGGCGCAGGCTTTTTCGCAGCTGGCTAACTACCGGGTGGCGGCCAACATCAGCGGTATTACCAAAACCCGCAATGAGTATCGCGTTTATCTGACTGATGCAAAGGGAATGGTGGTGTTTGATTCCGCGGGTGTGGCTCTGGGGCAGGACTATTCGCAATGGAACGATGTCTGGCTGACCCTGCGCGGGCGCTATGGCGCACGCAGCAGCCCGACCGATCCTGAAGATGAAAACAGCACGGTAATGTATGTCGCTGCGCCGGTGCGGGAAGATGGGCGGTTGATTGGCGTGCTCAGCGTGGGTAAAGCCAACAGCACGATGGAACCGGTGATTCGCCGCAGCGAGCGCCGCATTCTTTGGGCCGGGGCTGCTCTTTTAGGCATTGCCCTTTTGATTGGTTTGGCTTTTGTTTTGTGGATTAACCGTTCGGTGGGCAGGCTGGTGCGCTATGCCGATTCAGTCACCGACGGTGAACAGCTACCGCTGCCCGCGATGAACAGCAGCGAACTGCGTAAGCTGGCACGGGCGCTGGAAAGCATGAGGCTCAAACTGGAGGGCAAGCGCTATATTGAGCATTACGCCCATGCCTTAACCCACGAATTGAAAAGCCCGCTGGCGGCAATTCGTGGGGCTGCGGAAATCATTCAGGAGCTGCCACCGCCAGAGGTTACCCGGCAATTTTCCGCCAATATTCTTCAGCAAAATGCCCGTATGCAGCGGTTGATTGATAATCTTCTGCGCCAGGCGCGGCTGGAAAACCGCCCTGAGATTTCACGCCAGCCCATCGATTTACTGCCGTTAATGAACGCATTGCGTGACAGCCGAGTCGTGCAGTCGCAGGGTAAAAATGTGCATATTGAAACCGACAGCCTGGAGGGTCTGGAGGCTTTCGCCGACCGGCTGCTGCTGGAGCAGGCGTTGGCAAATTTATTGGATAACGCACTGGATTTCACGCCGCCGGGAGGAAACGTAGTGCTGCGTGCTGAGAACCAGGACAGTACGGTGGCCATTCAGATTATTGACAGCGGTAGCGGAATACCGGCGTACGCGGAGCCGTATATCTTCGACCGATTTTATTCTCTGCCGCGCAGCAACGGTGAGAAAAGCAGCGGGCTTGGGCTGGCGTTCGTTCGCGAGGTGGCTCGCCTGCATCAGGGCAGCATAACGCTGCTGAATTTAGCCGAGGGCGGCGTTTTTGCCAGCCTGACGTTAAAAAAACAGCCCTGACTTCACCTTCTCTTCACACAACTTCATTCTCCCCCCATACGACAGGCCTATCTTCTGCGTCATTAACTCAGGAGAAAAAACCATGTTGAAATCTGCTTTGTTCTGGAAGGTCATCACGCTGATCGGCTGTTTACTCCTTTTACTGGTGCCGCTCAGTATGCTCAACTCACTCATTGCTGAGCGCGCCAGCTGGCGGGACAGCGTGGCGCAAACGCTAAGCCAAAGTACCAGCGGCCCACAGCGCGTGCTGGGCCCGCTGATTGTCGTGCCGTGGACGGAAACACGTAAAGTAATGAAGGACGATAAGGAAGTGCTGGTTGAGGAAAAGCATCACCGATTTTATTTGCCGGAACAGCTGAAGATTGGCGCGCAGCAGGTGGTGGAGTCGCGCAGCGTTGGGATCTATCAGGGGCAGCTGTGGCGCTCAGGTATGGCCGTCAGTGCCAGTTTCGACGGTGAACGCATCCGCGATCTGTTAAACAAACCGGGGATCGTGTTGGGCCAGCCCTGGCTGACCATTGTGCTTGGTGATTCGCGCGGCATAGCCAGCGTAACGCCGCTGCAAATTGAAGGTCAGGAACTTGATTTCCAGCCCGGCAGCCAGTTTGGCCAGGACGGCGAGGGGCTGCATGCCGTGCTGCCGCAGTCGCTGCTGCAAAAGAAAAGCCTGGCGCTGAGTTTTTCAATAAAGCTGATGGGAACGCGGGAGCTGGAAGTCGTACCGCTAGGCAAAAACAGCGCATTTGAACTGCAAAGTAACTGGCCGCATCCGGGGTTCACCGGCAGCTTCCTGCCCGAGAAACGCCAGATTACATCGCAGGGATTCACTGCCAACTGGCAGAGTTCCTGGTTCGCAAATAATCTCAATTCGCGCTTTTCTGATGATGCTGAAGTCCGCAGCGCCACGCTGCCCGCTTTTAGTTCGATGGTGATTAACCCGGTTGACCAGTATCAACTAACCGATCGTGCGGTGAAATATGCCATCCTGCTGATTGGGCTGACCTTTATGGCATTCTTCCTCTTTGAGACGCTGACCGCGCTGCGCGTACACCCGATGCAGTACCTGTTGGTTGGTCTGTCATTGGTGATGTTCTTTCTGGTGCTGCTGGCGCTCTCAGAGCATATTGGCTTCAACCTTGCCTGGCTCAGTGCCAGCCTGACCTGCGCAGCAATAAACGGTTTCTATTTACAGGCGGTATTGCAGGGATGGCGGCGCAGTCTGAGCTTTGTTGCCGGGCTGCTGGTTCTGGACGCCGTGTTATGGCAGCTGCTGCAATCGGAAGACAGCGCCTTGCTGCTGGGAACCGGGGTACTGGCGATTGCGCTGGCGGCGGTGATGGTTCTGACCCGTCATATTGACTGGTACGGGCTGTCTATGCCGACCGCGAAGAAAGCGGTGCAGGGCGCAGAGAAAGACGACAAAGAACCGGACGATCGTTTCCGCCTGTGGAAATAGCACGGTAACGGGCTGACCGTCGTAGCGGTCGGCCCGCAGATAGGCGTTAAAGCAGCTCGGCCATTTCCGTCAGGATCTGCTCACACCATTGGGCGATACGCTCATCGGTGTGCTCAAACTGATTCACATCATCCAGCGCCAGGCCGACAAACTGCTGGCCGTCGGCGGTCAGCGGTTTTTTGCTGGTAAACTCGTAGCCCTCAATCGGCCAGCGGCCGACGAACTGAACGCCAATCGGAGCCAGTACTTCATGCAGCATGCCAAGCGCATCCAGGAACCATTCGCTGTATTCGCCCTGATCGCCCATGCCATAAAGTGCGACGATTTTACCGCGTAAATTCAGGTTTGGCAGATCGGTCCAAATCGCTTCCCAGTCCTCCTGCAATTCACCAAAATCCCAGGTGGGGATACCCAGAATTAACAAATCATACTGCTCCATCAGCAGCGGCGAATCATCTTTCAGGTTATGCAGAGTCACCAAATCTTCGCCGATAAAATCGCGAATTTTCTCGGCCGCCATCTCGGTGTAACAGGTGCTGGAGCCGTAAAACAGACCAATATTCATGGAAGTAAAACTCATTTTTCTTCAGGCATGGCAGCGATAATACCAGATATGGGTAACAATAAGGCATAATCGCCGTAAACCCTGACCTGGAGGAAATAGCGTGCAGGACAGCGATCTGATTGAACAATTTCTCGATGCCCTGTGGATCGAGCGCAATCTGGCGAAAAATACCGTCATCTCCTATCGGCTCGATTTGCGATCGATGACCGACTGGCTCGCCGGCCAACAGCTGACGCTGCTGGACGTGGATACCGTTAATTTGCAAAGCTTCCTCGCCGAAAGGCTGGAAGGCGGCTATAAGGCCAGCAGCTCGGCACGCTTGCTAAGTGCCATGCGGCGCCTGTTCCAGTATCTCTATCGTGAAAAGCTGCGTGCTGACGACCCGAGCGCACTGCTGTCATCCCCCAAACTGCCGCAGCGTTTGCCGAAGGATCTTTCGGAGGAACAGGTTGACCGACTGCTTCAGGCACCCGGCGAAGAACAACCGATCGAGCTACGTGATAAAGCCATGCTGGAACTGCTGTATGCCACCGGTCTGCGCGTCAGCGAGCTGGTGGGACTGACGCTGAGCGACGTGAGTCTGCGGCAGGGCGTGGTGCGGGTGATCGGTAAAGGCAACAAGGAGCGGCTGGTGCCGATGGGCGAAGAGGCGATATACTGGATAGAACGGTTTATTGAATATGGTCGCCCGTGGCTGCTAAATGGACAGGCGCTGGATGTGCTTTTCCCCAGCAACCGCGCGCAGCATATGACCCGACAAACCTTCTGGCATCGTATCAAACATTACGCCACACTGGCGGGGATCGACAGTGAAAAGCTGTCGCCGCACGTGTTGCGTCATGCTTTTGCGACCCATCTTCTGAACCACGGCGCGGATTTGCGTGTCGTACAGATGTTACTGGGGCACAGCGATCTTTCAACGACCCAGATTTATACGCACGTGGCGACAGAACGTCTGCGCCAGCTGCATCAGCAGCATCACCCGCGTGCTTAAGTGATTGACAATATGGCTCCTTTCAGGAGCCTATAAGGATATAAAATGAAGACCCGCCTGTTACTTTCTTTTCTGATCGCGTCGATCGCTGGACTGGCCCACGCTGACGATGCGGCAATCCAGCAGTCGCTGAATCGTCTTGGCCTGCAGCAAACGGAAATTCAGCCGTCGCCGCTGCCGGGCTTCAAAACCGTTCTGTCGGAAAGCGGCGTGCTGTACGTCACCGAAGACGGTAAGCATTTTATGCAGGGTCCTCTGTATGACGTCAGCGGCGCGCAGCCGGTCAACGTCACCAATCAGCTGCTGGAAAAGAAAGTCGAAGCGCTGAGCAAGGACATGATTGTCTACAAGGCGGCGAAAGAGCAGCACGTCATTACCGTCTTTACCGATATTACCTGCGGCTACTGCCGCAAACTGCACGAGCAGATGGCCGACTACAACGCGTTGGGTATTACCGTACGCTATCTGGCTTTCCCGCGCGAAGGGATGAACGGGCAGGTAGCGAAAGAGATGAAGTCGATCTGGTGCACCGCCGATCGTCGTAAGTCATTTGATGCCGCAATGAAAGGTGAAGAAGTGCAGCCTGCGGATTGCAAAGTGGATATCGGCCAGCAGTACAAGCTCGGCATTCTGTTCGGTATTCAGGGTACTCCGGCCATTCTGCTGCAAAACGGTGCCATGATCCCTGGCTATCAGGGGCCACAGGACATGAAGAAATACCTCGACAGCCAGAAAAACGGTGGCTGATTTTGCACAAAGCTAAAACCGAACTCCGTCGCCGTCAGGCGGCGGATGCTGCTGCACTTCCTGCCGATTTAAACCCGTTACTGCGTCGTCTTTATGCCCAGCGCGGCGTGACAGAAGCCGTCGCCCTGGAGCGCGGTGCCAAAAATCTGCATTCATTCCATTCGCTTAGCGGCATCGATCGCGCCGTTGATATCCTCCAGCGGGCGCTGGCCGACGATTTGTGCATTGTGATCGTCGGTGACTTTGATGCCGACGGCGCAACCAGTACGGCGCTGACGGTGCTGGCGCTGCGCGCTATGGGCGGGCGCAATATCAAATATCTGGTGCCGAACCGTTTTGATGATGGTTACGGCCTCAGCCCGGAAGTTGTCGAACAGGCCGCCGCCCGTGGTGCACAGCTGATTGTTACCGTGGATAACGGCATTTCCTCACACGCCGGCGTGGAGCTGGCGCATCAGAAAGGCATCCAGGTGGTCGTGACCGATCACCATCTGCCGGGGGAATCGCTGCCTGCGGCGGATGCCATCGTTAATCCTAATCTCAGCGACTGCGAATTCCCTTCGCGGGCGCTGGCTGGCGTCGGTGTTGCTTTCTACTTAATGCTGGCTCTGCGTGCGCGGCTGCGCGACAGCGGTGTGGCAACGTTACCGAATCTGGCCGAGTGGCTGGATCTGGTCGCGTTGGGTACGGTCGCCGACGTGGTGCCGCTGGATGCCAATAACCGTATTCTGGTCTGGCAGGGTCTGAGCCGTATTCGCGCGGGCAAATGCCGTCCGGGTATTCGCGCCCTGCTGGAAATCGCCAATCGCGATGCCAGCAAGCTGGCAGCCAGCGATTTGGGTTTCGCGCTGGGGCCGCGCTTAAATGCCGCCGGTCGGCTTGATGATATGTCGGTCGGTGTTGCGCTGTTGCTGAGTGAAGATCTGGGCCAGGCGCGAATGCTTGCGGCTGAGCTGGACGCATTGAACCAGACGCGGAAAGAAATTGAACAGGGCATGCAGTCCGAAGCGTTGGCGTTGTGCAATAGTCTTGAGCAGAGTAGCGATGCGCTGCCGCTGGGTATTGCCATGTACCATTCGGAGTGGCACCAGGGCGTGGTAGGCATTCTGGCTTCACGTCTGAAGGAGCGCTTCCACAGGCCGGTGATCGCGTTTGCCCCGGCGGGTGACGGTACGCTAAAAGGTTCCGGTCGATCCATTTCGGGGCTGCATATGCGTGACGTACTCGAGCGGCTGGATACGCTGAATCCCGGGCTGATTATCAAATTTGGTGGCCATGCCATGGCTGCGGGTCTGTCACTGGAAGAGGCCAAATTTGACGAGTTTCGCCAGCGTTTTGCCGAGCTGGTTGCCGATTTGCTGGATGCGGAGTCGTTACAGGGCGTGGTGTGGAGTGACGGCGAGCTGATGGCGCAGGAGCTGACGCTGCCGACCGCCGAGCTGCTGCGTGACGCGGGTCCGTGGGGGCAGGCGTTCCCGGAGCCAACGTTTGACGGTAAGTTTAAGCTGTTGCAGCAGAAGCTGGTGGGCGAGCGTCATTTGAAGATGATGCTGGAACCGATGGGCGGTGGTCCGCTGCTGGACGGTATCGCGTTTAATATTGATACCGCGCTGTGGCCCGATCCAAGCGTGAGGCATGTGGAGCTGGCTTATAAGCTGGATGTGAATGAGTTTCGCGGTAATCGTAATGTGCAGTTGATTATCGATCATCTGTGGGCGTTATAGCGGGGCGGGTTAATTCGCGGCTGATTATGGGGCTGGCGTATCGGTGTTGGCCGTGTTTGGTCGCGGCTGATTCTGTGTCCGGCGTATCGGTGACGGGCGGGTTCGCGGACGCGCCGTGAACACGTCCGTGTGGGCTCGGTTCGCGCATCCCTGCGCTCAACGGTCCGCGAACCCGCCCGTCACCGATTGCTCACCGGCAATGGGTTTGCTGCAAGTAAACAGGGTGTTCACATTTGCCTGGGTGTATTCCAGGGGCCAGAAGTTGGTTTCGTATTTCAGTGCCGATTGCCGTCTTAAACTGTAAACGTAACGGGCCAAACCCGAAGCGATACGATATCTGAAAAGGTGAACGTAACGGGGCAAACTCAAAGCGATACGGTAATTCGGAAGGTGAACGTCAGGGGGCAGATAAGCCGGATGTCTGCGGCAAGGATGCCGCAGCCAAGCCCACACGGACGTGTTCACGGCGATCCGGCGTTCTGCCCCCTGACGGTCGCCCGGCCTCCGCATTTGAAGCGAGAAAAATGCTCCACACAGTGCGCCCCGTAATGTTCACCCGCGCACAGTACCTGAAGCGAAAAAAATGCCCAACAAAGTGCGCCCCGCAACGTTCACCCGCATCCCGGCAACAGTTAATGCCATCTTAGCCCCGGTTACGCTCATTACTTTCTCCATTTATGGCAAGTTGGGATTATTACGCTGCCAAAGCGTGGTCAAAACTACAAACTGCACGCTATTTCAGGTAAACTGCTCCGTTACATTCACGTCCTTTTCGATCACCTAAAAAGATTCTAAAACCATGTTTGAAATTAATCCGGTAAAGAACCGAATTCAGGATCTCACTGAGCGCAGCGGCGTTCTTCGGGGGTATCTTTGACTATGATGCCAAGAAAGAACGTCTCGAAGAAGTAAACGCTGAGCTTGAACAGCCTGATGTCTGGAATGAACCCGATCGCGCTCAGGCGCTGGGTAAAGAACGCTCCTCATTAGAAGCCATTGTTCAAACTCTCGACCAGATGTCGCAGGGTCTGGAAGACGTTTCCGGCCTGCTGGAACTGGCGGTAGAAGCCGAAGACGAAGACACCTTCAACGAAGCGGTTGCCGAGCTGGATGGCTTAGATAAAAAGCTCGCCGAGCTGGAATTCCGCCGCATGTTCTCCGGCCAGTACGACAGCGCCGACTGCTACATGGATATCCAGGCCGGTTCCGGTGGTACGGAAGCACAGGACTGGGCCAGCATGCTGCTGCGTATGTATCTGCGCTGGGCAGAAGCGAAAGGCTTCAAAACCGAAATCATCGAAGAGTCCGATGGTGAAGTGGCCGGTACGAAATCCGCTACCATCAAAATTATCGGTGACTACGCCTACGGCTGGTTGCGTACTGAAACCGGCGTTCACCGCCTGGTGCGCAAAAGCCCGTTCGACTCCGGCGGCCGTCGCCACACCTCGTTCAGCTCGGTGTTTATCTACCCGGAAGTTGAAGACGATATCGATATCGAAATCAACCCGGCCGACCTGCGCATTGACGTTTACCGCGCCTCAGGTGCCGGTGGTCAGCACGTTAACAAAACCGAGTCGGCGGTGCGTATTACTCACTTACCGACCAACATTGTCGTGCAGTGCCAGAACGACCGCTCTCAGCATAAGAACAAAGATCAGGCATTCAAGCAGCTGCGAGCCAAGCTGTATGAATACGAGATGCAGAAGAAAAATGCTGACAAGCAGGCGGCGGAAGACAACAAGTCTGACATCGGCTGGGGCAGTCAAATCCGCTCTTACGTTCTGGATGATTCACGCATTAAAGATCTGCGTACCAGTGTAGAAACGCGGAATACGCAGGCGGTTCTGGACGGCGATCTGGATCGTTTTATCGAAGCAAGTTTGAAAGCAGGGTTATAAGGAACTCACATGTCTGAACAACAACCGCAGGCCGCTGATGCAGCAGTTGAGCTTAATAACGAACTGAAAGCGCGTCGCGAAAAGCTCAGCGCGCTGCGTGAAACCGGCGTGGCGTTCCCGAACGACTTCCGCCGCGATCGCACCTCGGATACGCTGCACGCCGAGTTTGACGACAAGGAAAACGAAGAGCTGGAAGCGCTGGGCATTGAGGTCAGCGTCGCTGGCCGTATGATGACCCGCCGCATCATGGGTAAAGCCTCTTTCCTGACGCTGCAGGACGTCGGTGGCCGCATTCAGCTGTACGTTTCTCGTGACGATCTGGCTGAAGGCATCTACAACGAACAGTTCAAAAAGTGGGACCTCGGCGATATCGTCGGCGCTCGCGGTAAGTTGTTTAAGACCAAGACCGGCGAACTGTCGATCCACTGTAGCGAGCTGCGCCTGCTGACCAAAGCACTGCGCCCGCTGCCGGATAAGTTCCACGGCCTTGCCGATCAGGAAACCCGCTATCGTCAGCGCTACCTCGATCTGATCAGTAACGATGACTCCCGTAATACCTTCGTTGTGCGTTCAAAAATCATGGCGGGCATCCGCAGCTTCATGGTTAACCGCAACTTTATGGAAGTGGAAACCCCGATGATGCAGGTGATTCCAGGCGGCGCATCTGCCCGTCCGTTTATCACCCATCACAATGCGCTGGACATTGATATGTACCTGCGTATTGCGCCAGAGCTGTACCTGAAGCGTCTGGTGGTGGGCGGCTTCGATCGCGTTTTCGAGATCAACCGTAACTTCCGTAACGAAGGTATTTCGCCGCGCCATAACCCAGAGTTCACCATGATGGAACTCTATATGGCCTATGCGGACTACAAAGATCTGATCGAA
Organism: Erwinia sp. S38; assembly: GCF_016624545.1. Classification (NCBI taxonomy): domain Bacteria; kingdom Pseudomonadati; phylum Pseudomonadota; class Gammaproteobacteria; order Enterobacterales; family Erwiniaceae; genus Erwinia; species Erwinia sp. S38. Next base: position 184,487 of record NZ_JACVTS010000012.1, read on the forward strand.
CTGACCGAAAGCCTGTTCCGTACCCTGGCGCAGGATATTCTGGGCAACACCGTTGTGCCTTACGGCGAGCAGGAGTTCGACTTCGGCAAGCCGTTTGAAAAACTGACGATGAAAGAAGCGATTCTGAAATATCGTCCGGAAACCAACCTGGCCGATCTCGACGATTTCGACAAGTCTGTGGCGATTGCCCAGTCTATCGGCATCAAAGTTGAGAAGAGCTGGGGCCTGGGCCGTCTGGTGACTGAGATCTTCGAAGAAACCGCCGAAGCACATCTGATCCAGCCAACCTTCATCACCGAGTATCCGGCTGAAGTGTCGCCGCTGGCGCGCCGCAACGACGAGAACCCGGAAATCACCGACCGCTTTGAATTCTTTATCGGTGGCCGTGAAATCGGTAACGGCTTCTCGGAGCTGAACGATGCGGAAGACCAGGCCGAGCGTTTCCTGCAGCAGGTTAACGCCAAAGACGCCGGTGATGACGAAGCGATGTTCTACGACGAAGACTACGTCACCGCGCTGGAGCACGGCCTGCCGCCAACGGCCGGTCTGGGCATCGGTATCGACCGTATGGTGATGCTGTTTACCAACAGCCACACCATCCGCGACGTGATCCTGTTCCCGGCTCTGCGCCCGGGCAGCAAGTAAGTATTATTGTCCTACCCGACGGCCAGCTTTTGCTGGCCGTTTTTATTTGTCCCTCAGCCTAAACTGTTAACCCCCCAGCATTTTCCTCGCTCGCATTTGCTCAACGCCCCGTTCGGCGGGCATCATGCACAAAATTTTCAGCAGGTTTATCCATCATGATTAACGTAGCCCTGATCGACGACCATATCGTGGTGCGTTCCGGTTTTGCTCAGCTTCTCTCCCTGGAAAGCGATATCCAGGTGACAGGCCAGTTTGCTTCCGCCGCCGAGGCCTGGCCGCATCTGCTGCGCGAGCCTTTCGACGTAGCGGTGCTGGATATTGCGATGCCGGATGAGAGCGGGCTGAGCCTGCTGTCCCGGCTGCGTCAGCAGCGTCCGGGCTTCCGGGCGATTATCCTCAGCATTTATGACACCAGCGCCTTTGTGCAAAGCGCGGTGGATGCCGGGGCCAGCGGCTATCTGACTAAACGCTGCGGGCCGGAGGAACTGGTGCAGGCGGTGCGTTCGGTCAGCGTCGGCGGGCTTTACCTGTGTGCGGATGCGCTGCGTGCGCTGCGCCAGACCCGGCCCGTACCCAAAGAGCTGACCTCGCTGACGCCGAGAGAGAAGCAGGTGTTCGATCTGCTGATTAACGGCATCAGCGTGAAGGCGATTGCCGACCAGCTGGCGCTCAGCCATAAAACCGTGCACGTTCATCGCGCCAACGTATTGGGCAAGCTGAACTGCCAGACCACCGTTGAGCTGGTGCACTTTGCCCTTCAGCATCAGCTGCTGAGCCATACCTGATGCCGCAGGCGCGCCATATTGTTTTATCGCTGATGCTGGCCCTATTCTTCGCTCTCGGCTGGCTGGCGCTGTGGACCATCGGCCTGTGGCTGAGCCAGAACGGCCAGCAGGCGGTGCTGCTGTTGCCAGCCGGGCTGCATCTGGCGCTGATGATCCTGCTGCCGAAGCGCTACTGGGCGGCGCTACTGCTGGTGGAAGCGATCCTGATTAGCTGGCTACAGCTGGAGCAGCTGATCGTGCGGCCGGTGATGCTGCTGTCGCCGCTGCTGAGCGTGCTGCCAGCCTGGCTTTGCCAGTCTCAGTGGCATCGCTACACGCTTTACTGGCAGCGGCTGATCCTGCTGCTGGCGGCGGTGACCCTGAACACGTTGCTACAGGGTGCGATAATCGGCCCGTGGCTGGAGGAAGCGGTCACTCAGACTCTGCTGGCCAGCTTTACCGGCGGAGTACTGCTTACGCCGTTTATTTACCTGATTTATGAATATCTTAAACAGCAGCATCTTAGCGATATGCTGGCGCAGCGCATGCCCGATCCGCCGCTGCGCACCTCGCTGCTGATCTGGTGCTCGGTGATTTTCGCCATCGGCGTTTGCGTGCAGGTATCGATCGCCCCGGATATGGAGCGCCTGCTGCTGATCTTTGTTTTCCTGCCCAACGTGGTGATGGCCTACCGCTTTGGCTGGCAGGGCGGGGTGCTGTCGGCGATCGTCGGCAGCGTGCTGATCACCCTGACCCGGCAGGCCAGCGGCGCGTTTCACGATCTGCGCGAGCTGGAGCTGTTTCTCTCCACCCAGGCGCTGCTCGGCATCGGGCTGGGGATTGCCGTCAGCCGTCAGCAGCAGCTGGCCCAGCATCTACAGCGCTATCGTCAGCAGTTGGAAAAAGAGCTACAGGCCCGGCACCGGCTGATGGCACAGCTGGTGGACACGGAAGAACAGGTGCGTAAAGCCATTGCCCGCGAGCTGCACGATGAGATCGGCCAGAACATTACCGCCATTCAGATCCAGGCAATGCTGGTGGCGCGCGGCAGCGATGCACCGGCGGCCAGGCAGGCCGCGGGGCAGATTAGCGACCTGTCGCGGCGTATTCATCACACCACTCGCCAGCTGCTGCGGCAGATTCGCCCGCCGGTGCTGGACGAAATGGCGCTGGATAAAGCGCTACAGCATCTGGCCGCCGAGTTCTCCTTCGCCGATCGCGGCATTGATTTCCAGCTTCATTACCGGCTCAGCGCCTCTCCTGGGGATGAAACCCTGACCTTCACGCTGTATCGCGTGGTGCAGGAGCTGCTGAACAACATCAGCAAACATGCGGGTGCGCGGCAGGTGGTGGTGACGCTGGACGAGCAGCCGGGCCTGCTGACGCTGAGCGTCAGCGATGACGGTATCGGGATCACCGAACCTGTCGTCAGCGGTTTTGGCCTGCGTGGAATCGAGGAGCGGGTGCGGGCGCTTGGCGGCGACTGGCAGCTGTCGCCGCCGCCGGGAACCTGCATAACTGTTAACTTGCCCACAAAATCACGCGAAACTGCGCCCTGACCAGGAATAATTCCTGGTTCATTCCAACTTTGTCTCATGCCCCGGCGTAATGCCTTCCCTATATTAGCCCGTGATGACCCGGAGGTTTACATGGCAGCCATCACCCTGACGCCAGAGCAGATTAGCCAGCGCTACCGTTATTGGCGACCGCGACTGTTGTTCACCATGGTGATCGGCTATGCCGCGTTTTATCTGACGCGGCGCAGCATCAGCCAGGTGATGCCGGTGATGCAGCTGGAACTGGGGCTGGATAAAGCCGACATCGGCCTGCTGGGTACGCTGTTTTATCTGGTCTACGGCGCATCGAAATTTCTGTCCGGCACGATCAGCGACCGCACGCCCGCACAGTGGTTTATGGGCGGCGGGCTGATCGCGACCGGGATACTGAATATCGTCTTTACCTTCTGCGGCTCGTGGAGTGCGCTGCTGCTGGTATGGACGCTGAACGGTTTTTTCCAGGGCTGGGGCTGGCCGCCGTGCGCCAAGCTGCTCACCCACTGGTATTCGCGCAACGAGCGCGGTTTCTGGTGGGGCTGCTGGAACACCTCGATCAATCTGGGCGGCGCGCTGGTACCGCTGCTGTCGGGCTGGCTGGCGATGCGCTGGGGCTGGCAGACTGCGCTGCTGCTGCCGGGGATTATGGGCATTCTGATCGGCATCTGGCTCTGCTGGCGGCTGTGCGATAAGCCCGCCGCGCAGGGACTGCCGACGGTGGGGGAATGGCGGCGCGATCCGCTGGAGCTGTGGCAGCAGGAACACAGCCCGGCGATGTCGATGCGCGATATTTTGCGCCAGCAGATTCTGGCCAATCGCACCATCTGGCTGTTGGGCGCTTCTTACGTGCTGGTGTACCTGATCCGCATCGCGCTCAACGACTGGGGCAACCTGTGGCTGACCGAGGCCCACGAAGTCAACCTGCTGAGCGCCAATACCACGCTGACGCTATTTGAGCTGGGCGGAGTGATCGGGGCGCTGTTTGCCGGATGGGGTTCGGATCTGCTGTTTCGCGGCCAGCGCGCCCCGATGATTTTGCTGTTTGCCTTAGGCCTGTTCCTCAGCATGGCGGCGCTGTGGCTGGCGCCGGTGCATCACCGGTCGCTGCTGTCGGTGTGCTTCTTCAGCCTGGGCTTTTTTGTTTTTGGTGACCCGTCCTGAATAGCGTTGACACGTTCCCGACTTAAATACGGAGAACG